>JBJTXG010000223.1:0-7414 GCA_046082125.1 Ferruginibacter sp.
TTAACGGCTGTTCAACAAGCCGCCCAAGACGTCGACTATATTTTACTTTGTTTAGGTGAAAACAGTTACACTGAAAAGCCCGGCGATCTGCAAAACCTTTACTTGTCCGATCATCAAATCCTGCTGGCCAAAACCGCCATTCAAACCAACAAGCCGGTGATCCTGATTCTCAATGAAGGCCGTCCCCGCATCATCAGCTCGTTTGAAGCGGGTTTGCAGGGCATTATTCAATTGTATCTGCCCGGTAATTATGGAGCTGATGCCCTGGCCGAAATCCTGGCTGGTTCATTGAACCCAAGCGGCCGCCTTCCGTACACCTATCCTCGCTTCCCGAATTCCTTAACCCCTTACATTCATAAATACTCCGACGAACAAGTAAATCCGCAAGGCGCGTACGACTATTCTGCCGACTACAATCCGCAATTTGATTTTGGCCACGGACTATCCTACACGCAGTTTTCTTACGCTGATTTAAAGCTAAATGACACACGGTTCAAAAGCGGCGATACCCTGCAGGTAACCGTTACCGTGAAAAATACCGGACAGCGGGAAGGAAAGGAAGTTGTTCGAGTATATATCAGTGATCTGGTGGCTTCCATAGCCCCCGACGTCAGACGTTTGCGTGGATTTGAAAAAATCAAACTAGCTGCCGGTGCATCCACACAAGTGACCATCCGTATTCCATTGAGAGACCTTTCCTTTATCGATGACCGAAACCGATCATTGCTGGAGTCAGGCTCATTCAAGGTTCAGGTGGATACACTGCAAACTTCGTTTGACGTAGTTGATACGAAAAGATGGTAGCGGCTTATTTTTCCGTTCCACTGTCGGGTTTCTGATGGTCAGGTTTTCGATGAATATTCATCAGATAATCGACCAGGTTCGTTTCCGTACTTAAACCCATTTTCTTACGCAGCCTATATCGACTCAATTCAACCCCACGAGGTGAGATATTTAATAACCGGGCAATTTCTTTCGATGATAGATTCATGCGCAGATAAGAACAGAGTTTCATGTCATTATTGGTGATATTCGGATGTATCTCACGAAGAATATGCAAGAAGTCGCTATGTACTTTGTCAAAATGCTGCGTGAAATTTTCCCAGTCTTTATCGATATTCTCATCTTCGGTTAATGTTCGGATCAGTTTTCGTATCTCCTGCATGCTTTCGTCGTCTTTGACATGTTTCATCAGCTGGGTAAGACCCGCTTTTATGTTAGCAATCATTTCTCCTTTTTGGAGCAGGTGCATAGCTGAATTCGCCAGTTCGGCATTTTTAAATTCGAGATCCGACTGCAGTTTTTCGTTTCGCAAGGTGATCAGTTCCGAAGCTGTTTTATCCATTTCCAATTCATGTAGATATTGCAACTGCTTTTGTTCTGCCTCATGACGGACTTGTTGTTTTTTTAATTTTTGTCGTTGGTAGAGATAGAACAATAGCAACAAGCCGGCGGTGATCAATCCGTAGATGACATAGGCATACAGGGTTCGATACCAGGGCGGCCGGATCACAAATGAATAGGCGAGTATAGCCGATTCCTGTTCTAAATTACTTTTGGCTTTTACCATGAACGTATAGCTGCCCGGCGGCAGGTTGGTGTATTCTTTTTCCGTTTTGACAGACCAGTCGGACCAGGTTTTATCATATCCTTTCAAATAATAGGAGAATCGGATATTGTTGTTTGCGCCAAAATCGGGTGAGGCGAACTCAAAGCGAACATTGCGCCAGTCATATTGTATTTCCGGCGTATTATCGGCATCAGCCGATGTAGAGAACGACCCGAATCCACCATACAGAACGCTGTCGGTCTGATTGAACTGCAAAACCCGATGCAACCGGACGCTGATTCCGGCGGGCGGGTTTTTATATTTTTCATAGTTAATATGATAAAACCCTTTTTCGCCACCAATGAAAATATTACTTGCATTCAGTGGATAGATGTATTCAAAACCACTTAACATTCGGTTGTCGAGCTCAGTTAAATAAATAACGAGCGCTTCTTTGCCCGAAAGATCAATGACGCCCAATTTTTTTTCATGAATGAACCAGATATTACCGTCCAGATCATCTTTCAAATAGCGAATGCTCATCGTACCGATGACTTTTTTGAAAAAGGGATCTTCCTCGAAGCGATTATTGGATGCATTAAATCGGAAAACACCTTTTTCCGTAGCAACCAGCATTTGTTTTTTGATATTGAAAACAAAATTGTTCAGAAGTTTTGGAAGGCCTTGTTCAACCCCATATTTGGGCACCTTTTGAGCGCTGTCTGATCCTGATGTTATCTGAAATACGCCATGGGACGGGTGCGATACCCAAATGTTTTTTTCCTGATCTACCGCCAGATACCTCGATGACTCGTCAAAATTCGGGACACTTCCGCTAAACTGCAGCTTTGATCCATTGTAGAAACGGATGCCTTTATATGTTCCGGCTACAGTAATGCCAGCGGGTAAAAACGGATCAAAGGAAAAAAAAGACCAATGTCCTTCCCCCGTCACTAGCGAATTGGCCTTCATGCCATCAATCAGAAAGGCGCCTTCATGGTGACCCATATACAATTGATCGCCGGTTTGGGCCAGTCCCCAGACCTGTCCTTCGGAACCAGGTATTTTTGCAAAAACACCTTTGCTAAAACTTAGGTCTTCGTTTTTTTGTAAGGTGGTGGCAAATAATCCACTGGATGTTCCAATATAAAGGGTGTTTTGAAAAGTACGTGCAGTGTATCCGGATGATTTTTGCTCATCAGTAACGATGTGTTTAATCGCGCTGTTGTATGAAATACAGTCGATCCCGTTATCTAACCCTAGCCAGATATTTCCACGCCTGTCTGTGAACACGGATAGCACATTATTGTTTTGCAAACCTTCTTTTACTGAAAAATGTTGAATTATATCGCCTTGGTTATCAATAACATACAAACCATCGCTATTCGTTCCAATCGCAAATTGTTCTTTTTTCACAGCCGTAGCACAAAAGATTCGTTTTGTTTGAATATTGAGCATATCCGCTGATTTGATGCCAGTAATGGAATTACCAGATAATTGGTATGCTCCGTTTTTTAAGGTTGTCAGAAAATTGTTCCCATTATGAGGGATGATTGCGGTAACAGGGTCCAAGGCATTGGGTTGATTCCTGAAAATTGAGAGTGAAACCCATTCATTACCAATTAGTTGCATCAGGCCTGCCAAATGATCGTGGGCAAATATCATGTTATTGGCCAAACCAAGATAGGTCCATTCTGCGGGTGCTCGATGTACCCGAAATTGACCATTTTCATATTGGAAAATACGATTGGTTGTTCTGAAAAAAACACTGTTTTCTACGCACAATATGTCCCATACATCCCCAAATGAACGATCGGCAATCGGAATTTTATGCGTTAAACTGTTGAATATCAGCGTTCCGTTATCATTTGGCTGAAAAAATCCCATTTCATCCTGTCCGCCCGCATAAAGAAGGTTTTGTTTGTCGATGTCAATTGACCGTACGATTGTTCGATTGGGAAGAGGGTAGAGGCTCCAATAGTTGCCATTAAAGCATAGCAACCCTTCGTTATTGGCAAAGTAAAGGATTCCGGTACTGTCTTGCTTGATATCCCAATTTTGAAGTCCGGCTCCGTATTCTTTTTTTGAGAAGTTTCTGATATCCGGAAATCCGATCGTGTTTTGACCCATTAAATCACATTGAATCAAAATCAGAAAAAAAAGCAAATATTTTTTGTTAATCAATTTCGAGCAATGAAGCATGATAAGGTCAACATTTATTTTTGATGTGTTTATGTAGTGGGTAAAAATAGCCTATTTATACGTCAATTTAAAATTAGATGAGGTAATGATGTAGTAAAAAAATCGGAAAGAGATGTACTAGGTCATACATTTGGGACTCATTTTGATGATGTCCGCTTCCCCCGAAAATTGGTACCCACGCTGAAAAAATTGTATCATTTTTTAATTTAAATCAAAAAACTGATGAAAAAACATGTAAGCCTTTGGGTCTTGTTTTTAATGACGATCCTGAGGAGTTATGCTCAGCCGTCGACGGCTGCACCAACGCCACCTAGCAGGAGTGCTTCTGATGTGATCGCTTTGTACAGCGGTTCCTATTCCGAAGTTTCCGGAACCGATTGGGCGCCCTGGTGGGGACAATCAACCGTTACTTCTGATGTGTCCATCTCCGGAAACAACACCAAGCATTATGAAACACTGAACTACATCGGTGTTCAACTGGCCTCTAACATCAATGTGTCTTCTATGCAGTACCTGCACATGGACATCTGGACGGCCAATTGCACAGCTTTTGAAGCATTCCTGATCACTCCGGGAACAGGTGAGAATGGCTACACGATTACGCCAACCGCATCTGGTTGGACAAGTGTAGACATAGCGTTGTCCAACTACACTGTTCCTAATCTGTCTAGTATTGGTCAGCTCAAATTCGTGGGAACACCTTTTGGCTCATCAGATGTTTATGTTGACAATATCTATTTCTGGAAATCGGCCAACGCGCCTTCAATCAGCAACTTTAGCATCCCTGCTAAAGTTTTGGGAGATGCACCTTTTGTATTAACTGCTCCAACCAGTAACAGCACAGGATCATTCAGCTACAGTAGCAGCAACACTTCAGTTGCCACTGTAAGTGGTAGCACGGTAACCTTAGTTGGGGTCGGTACGACTAACATCACAGCTACACAGGCTGCTGCCGGATCTTACGGTTCGGGTACCATTTCTGCCACTCTGGTAGTGACTTCACCTCCTCCTGCATCGGCCGCACCAACGCCTCCTACCAGAAATGCTGCAAATGTCATTTCATTATTCAGCAATGCCTATACAAATGTATCAGTAGACACTTGGTCTGCCGTTTGGGATCAGGCCGACGTAGAAGATGTGACTGTTAGCGGTAATGCCACCAAAAAATATTCTAATCTCTTATTTGCTGGGGTAGAATTTACTTCAGCCACAGTGAATGCCAACAATATGGAGAAATTCCATATCGACGTTTGGACGCCCGATGCAACTGTTTTCAAAGTAAAACTGGTTGATTTTGGTGCTGATGGCGGTTACGGCGGTGGAGATGATGTTGAACATGAGTTAGGCTATACACCTGCTTTAAGTTCCTGGAATTCTTATGACATCAATTTATCAGACTTTACCGGATTGGTAACCAGAGGTCATTTGGCTCAAATGATTTTTGTTGCTTCTACCAGCACTGTTTATATTGACAACGTTTATTTCTGGAGATCGGCTTCTGCTCCAAGTTTAGGTGCTTTCACCGTGCCAGCAAAAAACCTGGGCGATGCAGCATTTACATTGACAGCTCCAACTTCTAACAGTACAGGTACGTTCTCTTACTCTAGCAGCAACACCAACGTAGCCACCATCAGTGGTGCTACCGTTACCATTGTTGGTGCAGGTTCTACTACTATCACTGCTACTCAAGCAGCTGCAGGTGCTTACGGTTCAGGAAGTACAACCGCCACCTTGGTGGTTACTGGTCCTTCAGCTCCTTTAACTGCGGCTCCAAATCCTCCATCAAGAAATGCCGGAGATGTGATATCTCTGTTCAGTGGTGCTTACAGTAATGTAGCGGGTACCGACTGGTTCCCTTGGTGGTGGCAAAATGCTGTTTGCGAAGACACAACCATCGCAGGCAATCTTACGCACAAATATCCTAACCTGAACTACCATGGTGTTCAATTTGCAGATGTGATTGATGCATCTTCAATGACCAAACTGCACTTTGATATCTGGACACCAAATTGCTCGGCTTTTGATTTCTACCTAATCAATAATACAACGACAGGTTTAGAGAAAAAAATCACCGTTAATCCAGCTTTCTCAGGTTGGAGAAGCTATGATATTGATCTTTCTCAATTCTCTGCTCAGGGTATCGACCTGGCCAACATCGGTCAGTTCAAATTTGTCAGTACGCCATTTGGTGGTACAACAGTTTACATGGATAATGTTTATTTCTGGAAGCCGAACAATGTACCAACCATCTCTAACTTCAATGTACCTGGTAAATACCTTGGTGATCCTAACTTCACCTTGCCAACTCCAACTTCCAACAGTACAGGAGCCTTCACCTACAGCAGCAGCAATACAGCCGTTGCAACAGTTAGTGGCAATGTGGTTACCATTGTGGGTGTGGGTAGCACTACCATCACGGCTTCACAGGCAGCTGCTTCTCCTTGGTTAAGTGGTTCCATCACTACGGTATTGAACGTGGAATTCGCACCACCAACCAGTGCTGCACCTATTCCGCCAGTAAGAAACGTAGACGATGTGAAATCATTGTTCAGCAACAGTTACGCTAATTCTACGGTAGACACCTGGTCTGCAAGCTGGGATCAGGCCAATGTATCTGATGTAACCATTGCTGGCAACGCAACTAAGAAATATACCAACTTGATCTTCTCTGGTATCGAATTTACCAGCAATACGGTTGATGCTTCTCAGATGCAATATTTCCACCTGGATGCATGGACTCCTAATTCAACTTTCTTCAACATCAAGTTGGTTGATTTTGGAGCAAATGGCGTGTATGGTGGTGGTGATGATACAGAACATGAGCTTTCTTTCACACCTACATTAAATGGTTGGAATACCTATGATATTCCAATGACCAGCTTTGCTGGTATGACTTCCAGAGCACATGTGGCTCAAATGATTTTGGTGGCATCTAATGCAACAGTTTATGTAGACAATGTATATTTCTACAAAGGCTCAGCATTGTCACCAACCATCGCAGTCACTCAGCCGACTTGCGCGGTTACAACAGGATCTGTAACAGTTACATCAACTGCTACTGGTTCTACTTACAGTAAAGATGGGGTCACTTATCAAACAAGCAATGTATTTAGCGGTCTTGCTGTAGGAACCTATAACATCACTTCTAAAACTTCTGCTGGTGTAGTTTCTTCACCTGCAGTAGCTACTATCTTGAGTACCACACCAACTGCTCCAGCTGGTATCGTTGGTACCAAGAATGTAAACAAATGTGATTCTTTACAGACTTACTCCGTAGTTTCACCTGTATTTGGTTACACCTACACTTGGGCGATCACAGGTACAGGAAACTCTATCAAATCGGGTCAGGGAACTTCAACAGCTGTAATCGCTGTGAATGTTGCCGGAACCATTACGGTGAAAGCAACCAAATGTGTAACTGCCGGTCCTACTGTATCATTTGCAGTAACCAAAGCTACACCTGCTACACCTGCAGGTATCTTTAGCAGATTTGTAGGTGCTACTTCAGTAGCTGCTGATGTGAATCTGTGTAAATACACCAATACGGCGTTTGCAAGTACAGGTGTGAAAGATACTTTCCGTATCCGTACGATTGCTTTTGCTACAGGATATGTATTCACCGTTCCAGGTGGCGCATCCATGACTCGCGTGAATGATACCACA
>JBJTXG010000224.1:0-3901 GCA_046082125.1 Ferruginibacter sp.
TCTCTGGTTTTACCCCAATAGTTAACGGTTCAATAGCCGGTTTGCAAACCGCATGATTTCGAGTGGATCATGCGAAATAAGAATACACGTCGTTTGTTGATTCGCTGTTTGTTGCATGACCCAGTCCAAAAGTACTCGTCGGGTTTGGGGATCATTTTGAGAAAATGGCTCATCCAACAACAACAGGGATGGCTTTTTCAACAATTGCAGTACCAGTGCCACCCGTTGCTTTTCACCTCCAGACAGACTTTGTGTTTTTCTGGTAAGGAGTTGGTTGATTCCAAACCAATTAAGTATGGATTTTTTTTCAGCTTGCGTTACGGCCGGCTCAAAGTCAACAAGCTCCGCTACCCGATAATGATTGCGGAGTTCAAAATGCTGGCTTAGATAACAAACACGTGGATGACCCGGAATGAGGTTTTGATCCGGATGAATGACGTTTTGTCCATTGACTTGAATATACCCCCGCTCCCATCCTTCCAGCCCTCCGATTGCTTTTAAAAAACTAGTTTTTCCGGATCCGGTTTCCCCCATGATACCCAAGCGCGTACCCTTACTCAAGGAAAAAGAAGGAATGTGCAGGGTAAATGTATCCTGTTTTACAACTTCCAGTTGATCTATATGAACAATAACCATTGACATGATGGACTTGCAAAAGTATCCAATTCACCCATAGTATTTCAGGAAATACGCCGTTTTAACCATTTCCAGACTTCAACCCAAGCGGTAGTGAATAGGGTAATACCGAAACATAAGAGCCAGTCATACGCCGTTAGGGCATTCACAAAAAACAAATCACGCAGTAGTGGAACGAGGGCAATCAGCATCGTTAATAACGTAAAAATCAGCAAGACAAACCAAATCAATGGATTTGGACTCAGTAACGTATGGAAAACAGATTGTTCAAAGGAACAATTAAATAAGGTTAGGAACAGATTCGAAAACAAACAAGTGAAAAAAAAGAGTGTACGAACGGATTGTTCCGTTCCACCATGCTATAATAACCAATAACCGGCGAAAAGAATACCAACGGCAATAACCACCCCTTGTATAATACTTATCCAGAGTGATGATGCAGATAGAAAGGGATGGCTCATAGGCACTGGAGCTTGTTGCATGAGTTCGGGTTCGGGTGGCTCATTTACATACACGATCGAGCAAGTAGGCCCCATAATTAACTCTAGAAATATGATATGAACCGGAAAAAAAAGATCAACTACTTGCCAGCCCAAGAGTAACGGCATTGCCACCATTAAAATAATTGGAATATGAATGGATATGATATATCGGACGGCCTTCTTTAAATTTGAATACACGCGTCTCCCGTGCCGTATCGCATCCACCATATGTGACATATCATCATCCGTTGGATGATAAAATAGATGAATACCGTCAGCAAGAGCAGTAAAAACATCGGTTCGGTGACCGTTTCGCGCAACAGCCGGAACCGGGCACGGTGTTGTGACGTTGGCAAGGTATTGACCCCAAACAACCAACGTTACTCTAACACCTGCGAGTCATCCAATCCCTGCCAATCTGATGCCTTCTGGTTGGGATATTGATCCTCCATGACTATTTGCCATTGAACGGGTTACGGCCGGTGTAACAACCGAATATTTCACACATTTAATTATCTTTGTACTCTGCAACTTTAGCTCAGTTGGTTTAGAGCATCACGTCGACAACGTGAGGGTCAGTGGTTCGAGCCCACTAAGTTGCACTAAGCCGATTCATCGGCTTTTTTAGTCTAGGTTTTTGACAAATGATTTAAATGAATGGGTCAAACCCCGCCATTCTTGTTCCATTATCCCAATATGTTCCACCAAGGCTATATTGTCGTGATTGAGTGTATCCAGTAACTTTCCCTTGTTTTCAATCAGGTCTTTTCGTAGCAAATAGGCATTTCGATTCAACGTATTCTTCAACCCTTACAACGTCTTCTTCCAATCAACAAATGCTTGTTGAAACCGGGTTCGCTCTTCTTCTTCCGCATGATCGGCGTGATTCACAAACCGGTCACATACTTCCAACAGCATATCATCCAACACGTCGAGCTGTCGTTCGTAATACGTAATCACCCGTTTCATGTGTTCATAATGGGACTCCCAACGGGTTGCATCTGCCTGATTCATTGTAGAAAATTATCCATTCAAAAATGGCAAATGAAACAGGTGTTCTAAATGACATTGATTGTACTAACCAATGATGCGCATCAGATGATGATAACTTTTACATATACCTGTTGAGATCCTCTCAAAATCTAACTGCAATCAGCTGTTATTTCAATCATCGTCATGTACATCCGGGATGGGACGGTGTAGATTTACATTATTCTAGCACAAAAAAAGTAAACTATGAAACAGGCATTTACCATTTTTCTAATCGCTTTATCTGGATTGGTTTCGGCACAAGATGTGAGTACCGGCACTAAAAAGGCACGTAATTTTTATTTAGCCGCGTCCATAGGGCCGGCATTCTCTGTGGGCAAATTCGCTTCGGCGGATCTGAGTACCGATGATGAAGCCGGATTAGCCAAAACAGGCTATAATCTGAATCTCCATGCCGGCTATACACTCACCAAAGGCTTCGGATTATCTTCCAACATTTTCATGTCGCGTTTTAAAGTAGACAAAGATGCGGTCAATCGTTTTTTAAATGGCAATGGCGGCAGCGGCGTGAGTGCAACCGCCGACCATTGGCAATACTGGGGAATCATGGCTGGACCGATGGGCATTATCGATGTGGGTGATAATGTTTACCTCGATGTTCGGGCACTTATGGGATTTGCTCGGGCCAATTTACCAGTCATCAATTTTACCTTAGAAGGCATTCCGGATTTAACGGCAATTACCCCTGACCGTTAAACGGATGCTTTTTCCTAGCAGATCGGCACTAACCTTCGGTATGATTTTACCGACAGAGCCTGCTTTTTCACCAATGTGGACTACAATTTCATGCGACCAAAGTGGAGTTATGATGTTACTGAAAACGGAAGCACCCGTAATGTATCCATCGAGCAAAAAATGGGCGTTCTCGACATTAGTTTAGGAGTGGGAGTCAATTTGTAAAACCAATCGCCCGTAGTAAGGAGGCTCTAGGCCTCCTTTTTTTATTTTCCGAGTTTTTGACGAATATCCAATTGATGGTTGGTAGCCGTTTTTTGTGCCAGCTCATAACCCGCATCCGCATGACGAATAACGCCCATACCGGGATCATTCGTTAGTACTCTTGACAGTCGAGCGGCCGCCTCATCGGTTCCATCGGCCACAATGACCATACCCGAGTGAATACTATATCCCATGCCAACACCGCCGCCATGATGTAATGACACCCAGCTCGCACCACCAGCCGTATTCACCAGTGCATTCAGGATAGGCCAATCCGCTACGGCATCACTTCCATCGAGCATGGCCTCTGTTTCCCTGTTGGGACTGGCCACAGAGCCGGTATCGAGGTGATCTCGACCGATAACAATCGGCGATTTGACTTTTCCGGTACGAACCAGCTCATTAAACGCCAGAGCCGCTTTTCGGCGATCGCCTTGACCAATCCAACAAATACGGGCCGGTAACCCCTGAAAAGCAATTCGTTCCTGAGCCATCTTGATCCAGCGAACCATCCCCGTGTTTTCAGGGAACAACTGAAGCATCAATTCATCGGTTACCCGGATATCGTCCGGATCTCCGCTCAGAGCAGCCCAGCGGAAGGGTCCTTTACCTTCACAAAATAGTGGCCGTATGTATGCCGGTACAAAGCCCGGAAAATCAAATGCATTTTCAAGACCTCTCTCCTTGGCTCGCGCCCTAATATTATTGCCGTAATCAAAGGTGATGGCACCTCGTTGCTGTAAGTCAAGCATTAAGGCCACGTGCGTTTTCATACTCTCGTAACTCATCTCTAC
>JBJTXG010000225.1:0-4434 GCA_046082125.1 Ferruginibacter sp.
ACCGGAAATCTCCCAATCGTAGTTGACACCATTATTTTCATTCAGGTTAGCTTCAGCATATGTTGCTTGTACGCCGAACCCGAAATATTTATTGCTTTTGTTGTAAAAGTGACGGGCAACCGAAGCAGAATAGAAACTGGCTTTGAGTGGACTCTTCGGATCTCCGTAATGATAGTAGCTGACTCCGGCAGCCCAATAGCCACCAGCCTTTCCGGGCTTCAGCTTGTCTTTTCCTTCCGGGGTTGGTTTGGCGTTTGGATTACTCGTAGGTGGTTCATCATCCCCGTTATTGCGGTATTTGCCCAATTTGATATCGGCACCAACATACTGATGTTGCATGACGGATATGTTGGAACGATGATGGCCATACAAGCTATTCATTCGCACCATGCCATCAAAACGTCCGGTCAACGCCGGATTGAATTGCATAGGAGCCGAACCAATTTGAGAAAGACGGGCATTCTGCGCGGTCAGTGTTTGCACCAATAGCAACAAACAAAAAACCAGCAGATTCGAATGTTTCATAATGAAGGGGTTTAAAAATAGAGGATATTCGTTTGGGTTATTATAATATGATTTTATCGGTTTGCATAGTGGCTTTTTTAGCGGCAACCATGTTAACTACTTTTGAACTGCCGGAGGTGATCTGGTATTCTGGAATCAGATCTTTGATAACCACTCTGAACAAATCAGGCTCGTAGAACCCGTCCAACGACTTGAGTTTTTCAATGATGTTTTCCGCTTCCGAAATAGCCACTTTATTCTCCTTGCTAATCATGATTTTTTCATGGTGCGTTTCCTTCATCTTTTCGTTTTTCGAAAAGACCTCTTCATATAATTTCTCACCGGGTCGCTGTCCGATGAATTCAATCTGAATGTCCACGTCCGGTGTATAACCGGCTAGGCGAATCATATTTTTTGCCAAATCTACGATTTTTACGGGTTTTCCCATATCAAACACAAAAACCTCGCCGCCTTCAGCCATAACCGATGCCTCCAATACAAGCTGACAAGCCTCGGCGATGGTCATGAAATAGCGAATCATTTCGGGATGGGTAACAGTAACCGGGCCTCCGTTTTCAATTTGTTTTTTAAACAAAGGAACGACCGAACCATTGGAACCCAACACATTACCAAATCGGGTAACCACAAAACTGGTTGACGACTGAGTAGAGGAAAACGACTGCACAATCAATTCGCCCAGGCGTTTGGTAGCCCCCATTACACTGGTTGGATTTACAGCTTTATCGGAGGAAACAAACACAAATTTCTCGGCCTTATAACGAACCGCTTTCCGAACCATACTCCAGGTACCCAGCACGTTGGTTTGAACGGCTTCCCATGGAAAATCTTCCATTAATGGTACGTGTTTGTATGCAGCGGCATGGTAGATGAAATGAGGCTTATAGTCCCTGAACACATTTTCAAGCAAGATGTCATTGCGGATATCGGTCAGAATGAATTGATAGTGCTGATCCGGATGCTTCCGCTTTAATTCCTGCTCCAAGTCGTACAAGGCGCTTTCAGAGAAGTCGACACAGACGATGGAATCAGCGTGATGCTCGGATAACTTCCGAACAATCTCGCTGCCGATCGAACCGGCGGCACCGGTAACCAAGATGGTTTTCCCCTTCAGATTGTTGGCCACATGTTCATCATAGAGTTCTATCGGATCCCGATTCATCAGGTCGTTTATATCAATATTGGCTAGCTTGTCTATTTTGAAATTACCGGAGTAAAGCATCTGCATCGACGGTATTTCCTTCACACGAACCTGACACTGAATAGCTTCCTCGATAAATTTGGATTTACGCACCGGAGCAATCGATTTGTTGGCAATAATTACATCGGTAATCTGATGTTTTTTCAAGGTATCCGAAACGCCTTTGGAGGCATCATAAACCCGATAGCCTCCAATCGATCGGCCGATTTTTTTGGACGAATCATCCAGAAAACCAACCACATGATACTCTTCTTCATACTGACCCAAAATAGATTTCTTCAGAAATACACCCAATTCACCCGCGCCGTATATCAAGAGACGCTTTTGATTTTCAGCTGATTTGCTCCGACGGTAATAGAAATACAAATAACTGATTATAAACCGCGAGCCGATGATATAGATGGCGGTTATGAAATAACTAATCAGAAAAACGCGAATGGAATCGGCCAGATTGCCGCCGGTTGGAATGAGGCGATGCTCAAATGGAAACAGGAATCCGGTCGCAAAACTCAACACATGAACAACCAAAAGAATCATGATCAGATTCAGGTAATCCTTGCTGTTGAAATAACGGATCACTTTTTTATAAATGCCGAAAGACGTCCACGCACAAATCCCAATGGCCACATGGATGCTAATCCGGTAAGCAATGGAATGCAGCGGAAATTTGTTGAATTCAATCAACCGGTAGCTCACAAAAAGGGCTGATAACAGACCGAAAGCCAGCAATAGCTGATCCCCGATCAGTACCAGTTGCGAGGGCCTCATCGACTTCCGTATGTTCAGGCTCATAACAAGATATTGATGATAAACTATTTTGAATCGACAGTAATAAGAATCACCCAACCATGGATACCCCTTGACCAACCAGCAGGCTTTGCAAGAGCGTAATCACTTCCTCTAACGTTTCATCGGTCATGTTGCTTCCGCTAGGCAAACACAATCCGGTAGCAAACAACTGATCAGAAAGACCATGTCCGTAGTACGAACAGTTTTCGAAAACCGGCTGCTGATGCAACGGTTTCCACAAGGGTCTGGATTCGATGTCTTTGGTTTCCAGCGCTACTCTGACCCTCTCCGGCATTCCGGCACCAAAAACAGCTTCATCCAAGAGTATCGTTGTCAACCATCTATTGGAATGAAACGCCTCACCCGGTTCCTGCAAAAAGTGAACACCAGGCAACGAACTCAGTGCCTCTTGATAACGCGCAAATACAGCACGACGACGCGAAACCCGCTCAGGCAATACCTCCATTTGTCCCCGTCCAATCGCTGCACATATATTGCTCAACCGATAGTTGTATCCGATGTCGTTATGTAAATAATAGGGCGCCGGCTCTTTGGCTTGTGCCGACAAATGACGGACGCGGGCAACCAGGGAATCATCATTGCTGGCAAGAGCCCCACCGCCACTGGTTGTGATGATTTTGTTACCGTTAAAACTCAGGATGCCAACATGACCCATACTACCACAGGCGCGGCCCTCGTAAGTACTGCCCAACGCTTCGGCTGCATCCTCAATAACCGGAATATCATATTGTTTGGCCACGCGAAGAATCTCATTCATCTTGGCCGGCATACCATACAGATGGACCACCATGATGGCAGATATACTTTTACCTTTCTTGCGCTGATCATGTATCGCTTCTTCTAATAAGACAGGATCCATATTCCAGGTTTCTGCCTCACTGTCTATAAACACCGGCTCCGCACCCAGATAATGAATAGGGAAAGCCGAGGCGGCAAACGTAAAACTCTGACAAAGAACCACATCACCTCGTTTTACCTGTAATGTTTCAAGCGCCAGGTGAATAGCGGCTGAACCGGAACTCAATGAAACAACGCCCCGCATATCCAGCCAATCGGCTAGCTGTTGCTCAAACGCATTGACATGAGGCCCCAATGGAGCCACCCAATTGGTTGCAAATGCATCCAGCACATACTCCTGCTCCCGGCCACTCATATGAGGCGAGGATAACCATACTCTTGCCACGTATTGATAATTAAATCGTTAGCGGATTCTGCCCAACCACGGAAAGGATCCTCAAAATGGTAAGATGAAATTAGCTAAAAAAAATGAGTTTTTAACAAATAATCAACATTTTTAATGATTACTTCATTTATGAACTCAAAAAGATCGGATTATTGATTAAAATAATCATAATGTGTACGTATTACTAAATTTCAATCAGTTAGACTCCCCTATTGCTTGGTATCGGTTGACGCTGGGGTTCCTCTGAACGGCTCAATGGTGGCATGGCCTTGCTGACTAATCCCCTCGGAAACAAACACTTTTTGGACAGTTTTCAATAATATCTGCCAATCCAATGAAAAGCACAAATGGTCGACATACCAAACATCAAAGTCAAATTTCTGCTCCCAACTAATAGCATTACGCCCGTTCACCTGTGCCCAGCCGGTTATGCCCGGCCGTACCAAATGTCTTTTCCGTTGCCGGGAACTGTACAGTGGCAGGTAATCGATTAATAACGGGCGCGGCCCCACAAGACTCATATCTCCTTTTAATACATTGATTAACTGCGGAAGCTCATCCAACGAACTCCGACGAAGCCAATGCCCAAACCGGGTCAGGCGCGCTGCATCGGGTAGCAACTGACCGGCCGCATCCCGGGCATCGGTCATGGTTTTAAATTTCAATACCGAAAAAATTCGGTCGTTTTTTCCAACCCGCGGTTGTACGAAAAACACCG
>JBJTXG010000226.1:0-8075 GCA_046082125.1 Ferruginibacter sp.
TGCTGACACATCATCGGCTGGAACACCACATCCGGATTTTTCGGATCCCCGGTGAAATAGCGGTCGATTCGGAGCCAGTGCATTTCGTGCGCGCGTTGCACCTGCGTTTTACCAACAACACTCACGTTGTTTTCCGCTGTACAAGCCACCACACAGGCACTACAGCCGGTGCAGGTGTTCAGATCTATGCTCATACCCCACTTGATGCCGGGCTTATCGTAATATGGATAAATGGTTCCGCCTTTTTCGAAACCTTCCTCTTTCCCGTTTTCGGCGAGCAGGCTTTGCAGTTCCGCTCTGGTGTAATGCATCATGGCTTCCGGCGACTTATTGTGCGCAGCCAGCGTTGTTTGATAGATAACCGGACGGTTTTCGGAAGAGCCATGCACCTGTGTTTGTGCCAGCGGATATTGATTGCCGGTTTTTTCTACCGAAGCAACCATAGAATACAACACATTCGTTCCATTGGATAACGCAAACGGATACACGTTTTGACCGGCTCCGGTTGCGGAACGTCCGACATACTGCAATGACTTGCTTTCGTCGGCGCTCTTTCTGCCATAACCAAGCGCGATGGCAATGGTTGCATCATTCAGACCCGGAAGAATCAACGCGGGGAGTTCCACGGATTTTCCGGCAACCGTAATTTTCAAGGTTGGTTTTTCCGGTGTAACCTCGTAGGCATCGGCCTGACGCTGATTGTTCAACACGTCAATGCCCAGTACTGATTTGGCCATCGCCGGACTAATCATCGCATAGTTGTCCCATGTTACTTTAGATACCGGATCGGGCAATTCCTGCAGCCAGGGATTGTTGGCCTGTGCACCGCTTCCGATGGATACTTTTTGATAAAGGACCACTTCGGTAGCGCCACCTTTCACGGAAGCCAGATTGGAGGCCGCCTGTGCTAAACCCGAATTAATATAGGGCAATCCGGCGGGAGCCACGATAGTCTCCTGTAGGCCTTTTTGCAGGGCCGCTTCGAATGAAGCGGTCAATTTACCGCTCCAGTAGGCCCGTAAATAATTTTCATAATCTGCACTCGTACTCACGGAAGCAATGGCTGTAGAATCGGCCCCGGAGGCAGCGGAAGCGCCTCCCATCCAGGTAAGCAAGGATGTTTGGAAAGCCCTGGTTTTAAACAGCGGATTGATGGTCGGCTGCATAAAACTAACATACCCTTTCTTAGGTTCCGCATCACCCCAGCTTTCCAGCCAATGATGAGTGGGTGCCACATATTGACACTGCTCAGTGGTTTCATCCATTGAAGGATTGAACGACACGGAGAGTTGTACTTTTTTAATCAGCGATGCGAGGTTTTTCCCGTCAGCATGCGTATATACCGGATTACAATCGTACACCATGAGTGCGCCCACTGTACCGGCTTTCAAATCGGTTACGAGCGTGTTCATGTCGGCATCGATGCCCTTACGCGTTTGCGTTGGTGTAGCCCAGTTAATCGTATTACCGTTAGCGCCGATCAATTCATTGATGGCATTAACTACCATTTGTACATTTACGTCATTGCTGCCGCATACAACGAGTCCGTTTCCGGCTTTCAAGGCTGTAGCAGCCTTTTTGATGCCTTCAGTAAGTTTGACATCCGCAATGGACGGAGCCGTCACGGAACCGCCAAGGGCAGCCAGTAAAGCCAGGGCAACAGCACCCGTTTCAGAAGGCTTGTGGGTGTAGCGGTCATCGGCATTTGATCCGGTCATACTCAGCATACTTTCAAACTGAAAATGACGGCTGAGCGTGGTATTTTCTTTAGAATAACGACGGGTTTTGGCATATTGAACACTGAATTCAACCGGACTGAGCCAAGTACCCAAAAAGTCGGCACCCAAGCTTACGATAGTTTTTGCCTTTTCAAAATGATAAGAAGGCAGTGCTGCCATATTATAGCAGGCTTTGTTCGCTTCGATCATGCCACTGTAACTGATCGCGTCATATTGAACGTGTTTTACGCGGGCAGCGCCGTATTTGGCTTTGAATTTCTCAATGATATCAAGGGTAGATGGAGAATGAATAGTGGATGTCAACAGCACAATCTGTCCCGAAACGGATGCAAGGGCGCCGGTTATCATCTCATCCAGCTTGCCGAAGCTGCTGATTTCATTAAATGCATCACCCGACTTTTTCATCGGATGACGTAGCCGGATACCATCATACATGTCCAACACAGAAGCTTGCGCCTGAGCACTGGTACCTCCTTCTGTCAACGAAGAGGCCTCATTGCCTTCTATTTTGATGGGGCGTCCGTCGCGTTGCTTCACGACAACAGAAATAGCATCACCACCATTGATATAGGTTGATGCAAAATAATTGGCAACACCGGGTGTTACATTGTCGGGTTTGTTCAGATAAGGGATCGAACGACGCACAGGCATTTCACAACCAGCTGCGATGGCTGCTACTGCCGTACTGAATCCGAGATATTTCAGAAAATCTCGGCGTGGTGTTTGGCTATCCAAAAACCCCTCCTGGGCAATCTCTTCCATTGGAAGCAGCGGCTCTTTGAACTCGTTTTCCGTCGATTCCTGATGACCTGTCGTGTTGTTCAGTTCGCCAAAACTTTGCCAGTGTTTTTTATTGTTCATAGCTTGGTAGTTCGGTAGTTCTGTTTATGCTGCGTGTAACCCTTTGCGTTATTATAATTAATAGTGACATTTTTGACACTCGGTTCCGCCGATGTGTTCAACGGTCACACTATCCATTTTGTGGTTCTTAATATCATTGTGGAACTTCTCGTAAATACTGTAGAACTTGTTTCCGGTACCGGTCTTCTTGTCATAGAAGTTCACCTTTGATTCACGATGACAATTTACGCACCAGCCCATGCTCAGGTCGGAGAACTGATAAACTTCCGGCATTTCCTGGATGTTTCCGTGGCAAGTCTGGCATTGTTGGTTTCCAACGCGAACGTGCTGACTATGGTTAAAGTAAACGTGGTCAGGCAGGTTGTGGATTTTCACCCAGGGAATGGGCGAAGCGCCATCAGGTATACCATCGCCGTTTTTGTCGGGATTATATTGTTTGGTGTCGGGATTCCAGCCGGCGTATTTGTATAATTTCTGAATTTCGGCGGTTCCGTCTACTTGCTTTCCATCTTCACGGATGATGGGGTCTCCTTTGTATTCTTTCACTGCCATATGGCAGTTCATACATACATTGACTGAAGGGATGCCGGCATGTTTGCTGTCCTGCGCACTTCCATGGCAATACAGACAACTGATCTGATTGGTGCCGGCATGAACTTTGTGAGAATAATAAATCGGCTGTTCGGGTTGATAATTTTGTGAACGTCCCAGTCCGATGGCGCCATTGATCGTATAGTACCCACCAATCGCAAACAAGACCAGCAATCCAAGCATGATATAGGCTTTGTTACGATAGAACGGGACGGGTTCTCCACGACGCACTCCTTCTTTTTCATCGGTGAGTTTGCGCAAATTGCTGTTGACTTGGACAAGAATCATTCCAACCACTGCTAAAATCAATGTCAGCAAACCATACAGCAATGAGTTATCGGATGAATCTGACTGACTACCTCCGCCGGCGGCTGTTTTGTCTTCTACTGGTGGCTTGTACTCGTCCACATATTTCATGATTGCGTCAACTTCTTCTTTTTTCAAGTTGGCGAAAGCCGTCATAATGGTAGGTTTCCATTTGTCAGCTAATTGTTTCGCGTACGCATCGGATGCAATCATTTGCGCCGGATTGGCAACCCATTTGTATATCCACTCATCGTTGGGGACCCGGTCTTTCCATCCTTTCAATGCAGGCCCGGTATAGTCTACATCGGGTTTATGACAGTTGGCACAATTGTTTTTGAACAACGTTTCTCCATCCTGCGCAAACAGGTTTGTATGTGTAGAAAAAAGAATTAGAAGGGATAGTGTTGCGAAAAAAACGGAGCGTTGGAGGATTCTTGGTAGACGCATACTGATTCGGGTCTGGTGTGGATAAAACCTTTTTTCGGGAGCAAAAGTACATCAGGAGGCTGATAAAGTGCCAACAATTTTAATTTTTTTTTTGATTGTTTTGTTTGTATTTCAAGGCTTTGTAAAAGATGGGCCATTGTTTTGTCATGAAAATGTAAACGAATTTTTTTTAGAGAATTTCCATAAAAAATAGCGGATGATTGATGGGCTTTTTCGCACCTTTGCGCCATGTTTGAAAAACTCAAACAACGCTGGGGCGTCAACGGATTTCAACTGGTGCTGGTTATCATCACATTCGCAGCCGGTGGCAGTACCTGTGCTGCTATTGGCAAATGGCTGCTATCGCTGACTGAACTTGACAAAGGAACAGTCGTTTGGCTCATTTCATATGTACTACTGGTCTCCATAATCTGGCCGGTTTGTGTGCTAATCATCAGCATCCCTTTAGGACAATTCTCGTTTTTTAAAAACTATCTCGGCCGGGTTTGGGTGAAAATGACAGGAAACAAGCAAAAAAAGTCATGAAAATAGCCATTTTTGCTAGCGGAAGCGGTTCGAATGCTGAAAATATTATATGTTTTTCAAGAAAAATGCAACGTTTTACGGTTGCCGCAATCTTTACCAATAATCCCCGTGCCGGTGTTATCGAAAAGGCAGATCGACTATCCATTCCTTGCATCATCATCGACGAGGCCGAGCTGGATTCGGCCAGTTTTTTATTGAAAATGAATGAGTTAGGAGTTAACGCGCTGGTTTTAGCCGGGTTTCTTAAAAAAATGCCCCGCGGGTTGATTCAGGCCTTTCCCACCCTAAATATTCATCCGGCTTTACTGCCTCAATACGGCGGACAAGGCATGTATGGGATGCATGTGCACCGAGCGGTGGTGCAAAACAAAGAATCCGTTTCGGGTATTACTATTCACGAAGTTGATGAGTGGTATGATCATGGTCCCATTCTTTTTCAGGCGACGTGTACGGTCAATCCGGCCGACACCCCCGAACAGCTAGCACAAAAAATCCATGCACTGGAATATGAACACTATCCCCAGATTATTGAAAAATGGTTAGCGTCCAAATCCGCTTCCTAACTTCGTGTATGCCTTTGAAAGGCTGTGCCCAACTTCGCCATGACCCACCACCTCTTCTCATTACTGGTCGTTCTGTTGATAACGTCCGTTCGATCGTTATCCGTTGATGCGCAGATAACAGTTAAAGGAACCGTGGTTGATTCACTCAAGCTGAATTTGATCGAAAACGTGCTGGTGAAAAGCAACAGCGGTGTGACCACGATGACCGACAGCCTCGGGCGGTATCAAATTACGGTACGGGAAACTGATTCGATATTTTTTATCTACCGCAACAAACCCACTCAAAAATATGCCGTGCATTCCATTGAGGATCCCAGGCAGTTCGACATCAGTTTGCATGTCCGAGTTCGTTCACGGTATACCGTTATGAAAGAAGTTATTGTAAAAAGCCGATCGTACCAGGAGGATTCGATGGAGAACCGACAGAAATACGCCTCGATTTTCCGTTTTGAAAATCCGGGACTCACCACATCGTCCGTGGGGGGCGTCAGCGGATTTGATTTGGGCGCGATAATCAATATCTTTCGATTCAGACGCAATAAACAAATGCGGGCTTTTCGTACCCGGTTGGAAACAGCCGAACAGGAAAAATATATCGATTACCGATTCAATCGTGTTTTTGTTCGCCGAACAACCCAACTACAGTCCCCTTACCTTGATTCATTCATGGTTTGGTACAGACCCAGCTATGCCTTCACGAGCTCAGCAGATGAGATTCGATTCACGCAATATGTTATCGAGGCCGGCAACCATTTCAAAAAAATAAATAACCTCACCACAGACCATCACATGAAACGTAACCCACTCACACCCGCAGAAACGAACGTCATCATCCATAAAGGCACCGAACGTCCATACACCGGCATCTATACCGATCACAAGGAAGCCGGAACCTATGTATGCAAACAATGTGAGAAACCATTGTATCGGTCGTCAGATAAATTCGATTCGCATTGCGGATGGCCCAGTTTCGATGACGAGATTCCGGGTGCCGTAACCAGAGTAACGGATGCGGATGGACGAAGAACGGAAATCATATGCAGCAACTGCCAGGGCCATCTAGGTCATGTCTTTATCGGCGAACAGTTCACGCCCAAGAACACGCGTCATTGCGTAAATTCCATTTCATTGATCTTTATTCCGGAATCGAAATAAAAAAATCTAATCAAACCGGATACGTACGTAACAAGTATTGACTCGTTTGGAGTCAGGCGGTTCAATACCGCATCAGTTTCTCAACGGCTGCAGCCAACCTGTTTTTAGGCATGAAATTTTTCTCCAGTTCTATATTAAACGGAACCGGTGTGTCGAGCGATGCGCAACGCATAATGGGCGCATCGAGATGCTCAAAACAATGTTCCGCTATCCAGGCTGAAAGTTCACCGCCAATACCGCCCAACAAGGTGTCTTCGTGCAGTAACAATACCTTACCCGTACGCATAACCGAAGCACGGATCGCATCGTAATCCAACGGAAGCAACGTGCGTAAATCAAGAATATCGATCGACTGTTCGGGGTTTTGTGACGCGAATTCGACCGCCCAGTGTACACCGCTTCCATAGGTGATGATGGACACATCCTCGCCTGCTTGCACATGCCGCGCTTTACCAATTTCTATTTCAAAATAGGCATCGGGCACCAACCCACTGATGCTCCGATACAATACTTTGTGCTCAAAAAACAGCACCGGATTAGGATCATTCAAAGAGGCTATCAGCAAGCCTTTGGCATCCATAGGCGTAGATGGGTAAACCACCTTCAAACCGGGCGTATGGACAAACCAGGCTTCATTGCTTTGGCTATGAAAGGGGCCGGCCCCCACACCGCCGCCCGTTGGCATTCGGATCACCACATCGGCGTTTTGTCCCCAACGGTAATGGATTTTGGCTAGATTATTGACAATCTGGTTGAAACCTGCCGTTACAAAATCGGCAAACTGCATTTCCATCATTGATTTAAACCCGTGTATGCTGAGCCCCAACGCGGCGCCCACAATAGCACTCTCACAAAGCGGGGTGTTGCGAACACGCTCTTTGCCATACCGTTCAACAAAGCCTTCGGTCACCTTGAACGCGCCGCCATATTCGGCAATGTCCTGGCCCATCAGAACCAGATTCGGATGGTGTTGCATGGATTGATCCAACGCCTCCTGAATAGCCTGGATGAACTTTTTTTCAGTAGCCGAACTGGCAGTATACTGAAAACCTGTCAGATGGTTTTCAATCACCATTGGTTTCGGTGTTGTTCGCTGAGCATAGACATCATCGAGCTCTTCCTTGGTATCGGGTATGATGGTTTGTCCTTGAAAACCGATAGCCAGCTCTGCTTCAATATGATTTTTGGTGGTCAACCGGATCTCCGCAATATCGCCTTCCTGCAATACCTGCTCGCTTAACAACCATTGTTCGAAGTTTTTGATTGGATCGCGCTGTTCCCAGGTTTCAAACAGTTCTTTGGGTACATATTTCACGCCGCTGGCCTCCTCGTGACCACGCATGCGAAATGTCATACATTCGACCAGGTAGGGTTTTTGGTGTTTCAGGCAATAATCCCGTACTCCGCGAATGGTATCATAAACTTCCAGAATGTTGTTGCCATCAATAGTTACCACTTCCATTCCATATCCTTTGGCGCGATCGGCCAGTTGCTCACAACGATATTGTTCCCGTACGGGCGTACTTAAACCGTACCCATTGTTTTCGATAATAAAGATGACGGGGAGATCCCAAACAGCCGCCGTATTTAACGCCTCATGAAAATCGCCTTCACTCGTACCGCCATCCCCGGTAAACGCAACGGAAACCTTTTTTTCCTGACGAAGTTTGTGTGCCAAGGCGATACCATCAGCAATCGCCAGTTGTGGTCCGAGATGCGAAATCATGCCGCAGATATGGTGTTCGGCGGAGCCAAAATGAAAACTGCGTTCCCGGCCTTTGCTGAACCCGTCTTTGTTGCCCTGCCATTGTTTGAATAACTGGCTGAGCGGCATGTTCCGGGTGGTAAAAACACCTAGATTTCGGTGAAGGGGCATGATCCATTCATC
>JBJTXG010000227.1:0-4251 GCA_046082125.1 Ferruginibacter sp.
GGTCAGGATTATTAAGAGTAAAACGACGGCCATCAAAGGGGTTCGGGAAATGGACAACACCTCGTTAAATTTTCGCATAGCAAAACCATGTTTTAGGGTGAATGGACTATCTTGCGACTTCAAATCAGCACGCATGGAATATAAAAAATTAGTTGCCATTACCGGACTCAGCGGTCTTTATGAAATGATCTCCTCTAAATCCGATGGCGGTCTGGTTCGTTCGCTGGCCGATAAAAGTACCAAATTTTCTAGCAACCGCCTGCACAACTTCTCTCATCTGGAAAGCATCGAGGTGTATACCACCGCTGACAACGTCAACCTAACGGATGTTTTTATGGCCATGCAAGCCAGTAGCGAAGCCCTGCCGGATGCCGGTAATGCCGCTGCTGTAAAAGCGTATTTCGGAAAAGTATATCCATCGATGGACTTCGAGCGTGTATACGCAAGCGATATGAAGAAAATGGTGAAATGGTTTGAACAATTACGTAGTAACAATATAGAGATTAAGCTCTCCGGCGAAACAGACGAAGCCACACCGGAACAGGCCGATAAAAAATCAGCGCCGAAACCGGTTGAGCAAAAGGCGGCCACGGTTAAAAACGCACCCGCCAAAAAAGTCAACGCACCGCGTAAAATGGTCTGATTTTTCATGCAAACATTACCCTACAGCGCCGATATTCATCGTGCCGAACGCAGATACCTGCCTGCCGGTTTTTCCGTTAGCGGGTGGGATGTTCTCGAACCCTATTTAAAAGAACTGCTGGATCGTCCGCTGACAGACAAGGCCTCGCTGATTCAATGGCTGGAAGATCAAAGCGAACTGGAAAGCGCTATCAGCGAAGACGCCTGCTGGCGTCAGATCCGGATGACCTGCGATACACAGAATAAGGCACTTGAAGAATCCTTCAATGATTTTTGCCTGACTATTCAGCCACAAATTCAACCCTACGCCGATCAACTCAATAAAAAATTGATTGAATCACCATTGGTTCAGGAACTGGATACAGATACCTTCGGCACCTTTTTACGGAATATCCGTAAAAGCATTGAGCTGTTTCGTGAATCCAACATTCCCTTGCAAGCCGAGTTGTCGGTGCTTCAACAACAGTACGGCCAGATTACCGGCGCCATGACAGTGGAAGTAAACGGTCAAGTATACACGCTGCAACAAGCGGCAAAATTTTTGGAGAGTCCGGATCGATCCATTCGTGAATCGGTTTATCATAAAATACAAAATCGCCGACTGCAAGACAAACAACCACTCGATGAACTGTTCGATACATTACTGTCGCTCCGGCAACGAGTGGCCCAGCAGGCCGGGTTTGATTCGTATGTCGATTATCGGTTCAAGGAACTCGGCCGGTTTGATTATGGCGTGTCAGCCTGTGAAGATTTTCACGAAGCGGTAAAAACACATGTTCTTCCGCTCGTCGCATCTATCTATAAAAAGAAACAGCAGCAACTGGGTTTAGATTCGCTGCGTCCCTGGGACCTGGAAGCGGAACCCGATGGTATAAAACCGCTTCATCCGTTTACCACCGGGGAGGATCTGCTGGAGAAATCCATTCAATGCCTGAATGCTCTCGATCCGTTTTTTGGCGACTGCCTCAAAAAAATGCGCACGCTGGGTCATCTCGATCTGGAAAGTCGTACCGGTAAAGCGCCCGGTGGATATAATTGTCCACTAGCCGAAAGCGGCGCTCCGTTCATATTCATGAATGCGGCCGGACAAATGCATGATGTCACAACCATGGTGCATGAAGCCGGGCATGCGGTTCATTCGTTTCTGGCTCATCCCTTACGCTTGAACGGATTCAAAGAGTATCCGATGGAAATCGCGGAAGTCGCCAGCATGTCGATGGAACTGTTTTCCATGACTCACTGGGATACTTTTTTTGATAATCCGGCCGATCTGAAACGGGCCAAACTGCATCAGCTGGAACGGGTCATTACCATTTTCCCCTGGATAGCCATCATCGACAAATTTCAACACTGGTTATATACTCATGCTGGTCATACCCCGGCCGAACGAACAGCGGCCTGGGCCTCGATCTTACAGGAGTTTCAGGAAGGCATCATCGATTATACCGGACTAGATGCTTACCGAAACAATGCCTGGCAACGACAGCTGCACTTGTTTGAAGTGCCCTTTTATTACATCGAATATGGTATTGCTCAATTGGGTGCAATCGGTATGTGGATGCAGTATAAGCAAGATCCTGTACAGGCATTAACGCGTTACTGTACGGCCCTGCAAGCAGGCGGTATGAAAACCTTGCCCGAACTGTATGAAACAGCCGGACTCTCCTTTGATTTGAGTCCTGAACGCATGAAAACCCTGATGGCCTTTGTACAGGCGGAATTAGACGCCGTTGAAGCGTCTTGCTAAGCGAGCAATCGTATCAAGCACACTGTCCGCAAGTTCCTTTCACAATCATGGCCCGTTGAATGGGCTTGAATCCGTCAGGCAAATGAACCGTTGGTACGGTTACCTGATCAATGCACAGTGTTTGTCCGCAGTGAATACACAGAAAGTGAACATGATCATCGTGATGATGGCCGGCCTGACAATCTTCTTTACAGAGTGCATACAGAATGGTGTTATCGGTGGTGGGTATCTGATGAATGAGGCCGTTCTCTGAAAAGGTTTGAAGTGTTCGGTAAATGGTTACGCGATCAAAGGCATCCGACAGCGATTTTTCAATAAGTCCGTGCGAAAGCGCTTCCTTTTTACGCAAAAACAATTGAAGGATCTCCACGCGACTATCGGTAACGCTTAGTTGATATTTTTTCAGTAAGGATCGAATGGTGTCCATCGGTATTTAATTCGGTGTGTTACTGCATCCGTTTAGGAAACGCTGTGGCTCCGCTTTTTCTTCCAGCAGGTCGGCAACATCCCGGATTAGTTTGTTAACCTCATCTTCGATGAGACCATCGTAAATGCCCCGTACGCGTCCATATCGGTCGACCAGCGAAAAAAACTGGGAATGAATAAATTGGTTTTCGATGCGTTGTGTCGAGTCGGGTTTTCCGTTGTCGATCATGTATCCGGTGCGGGCCAGCTGGTACAGCTCTTTTTTGTTTCCGCTCAGAAAATACCAGTTTTTATTGGTGAAGGGGGTGATGCTTGCCGGATCAACTACTTCATAATGGCCATTAGTTTTTTGCCGAAGCGTACCCAGAATCATTCTATGCTCATAGGCTTTCATCAATGGCACACTGTCAACTTCGGGCTGACAAGTATGGGAGGCAATCAGAAAATCAGGTTCATCTTTGTAAGCATCATATACCCGTCGCATGTTTGCATTCATGATCGGGCAGATGCCTTTACAGGTTGTAAAAAAATACTCCGCCACATATACTTTTCCGTCTGTTTTCTTTTTGGAAAATGGCTGATTGTTCTGATCAGTCAATTGAAACGCCGGAATTGAATCATTGATAACAACCAGTTTCGATTTTTTATCACGCATATCATCAGTGAACGCCCAATAATACATGGCGATTAGAAAAGCAGCCAGGAGTATGCCAAAAAAAAGAAGGTATAGAACAATGGGTTTACGCATAAAAAAGAGGTGTAAAGGTACGAACCAGCAACCAATACTTGCAACAATATTGCAAATAACCCTAATTTTGCAATCCTATGATGCGAAAAATCAATTGGGATGGTATGGGGATATTGACGTCGGTGTTGTGCGCGATTCATTGCGGACTGCTGCCTTTGGTGTTGCCATCTCTTCCGTTGATTGGCATCGAAAGTCCGGAAAATGTGTTTTTTGAATGGCTGATGATTGCGCTGGCGTTCGCCGTGGGTATATTTTCCCTGATTCACGGATATAAAACGCATCATCATCGGCTCATGCCCTTGTTGTTGTTTTCGATTGGGATGATGTTTTTGATTGCGAAACAGCTATTTACAGATGCTGAAATTCCGTTGCTGCTGGTCGCCATTGCACTAATCATCTCCGCTCACTATATCAATTTCCGGCTTTGTAAAAAAAGCGCCTGTGCGTCTCCGCATCACCGTCATTAAATATATTGACATGAAATGCATTCATTCATCATTATTGGCCATTTTTATCACGGTGATATTGGTTCTTTCACTATTATCGCCCGCTACGGCACAATCCCATACTGAAAAAGCCGTTATCGCATTATTACACGAACAAGATGCCTGTTGGAACCGGGGCGACCTGGATGGATTCATGCAAACCTATTGGCAAAGTGATTCACTGATGTTTATCGGTAAATCAG
>JBJTXG010000228.1:0-2068 GCA_046082125.1 Ferruginibacter sp.
ATTCAAACGGCACGCGCACCCTCGATAGCGCACTCAAAATTCGGCTGATCCCTTTCTCATGCGACAAACGCGCAACTGTTATCAGAACAGGTCTTTGTTTGATTGATATCGGCATACGAACATCCACAGGCATCTCCACCATATTTTCAATAATGGTTAATCGCTCGGCCGGTATATGAAACATCGTTTCCAGATCCGATTTCATAAAGGCAGACTGACAAACGATCTGATCGGCACGATGATAAAATCGACGAGTCATCCAGGTTAATAATCCCGGATGACTTGCTCGTTGATTATTGATACTGGCAATACTGGTTTCCCGACAAACAAACCGAACCCGCCTGGGAAACAAAAACCGAAACGCCATCAAGTATACACTCAGGTAATTGGAAGCAGACAGCACCACATCGGGTTGGAATGCCCGAATCTGTTTTCGTATGGCAAATAACGATGACCGCACACGGGGTGTTTGCAGGTCAATCAGATCCACGGCCGAATTATACACGGTATAGAAAGGAGACCGATTGTCTAATATCAACAACTTGGCCGTGATATGCGCGTTATTGAGATGATTGCACAAATGCACGACATTCCGCTCGGCACCACCTCCCTGTAGATTGGGGGTAATAATCAAAAGCCGTAGCAGTGTCGTTGGAGCAGTAGGCATTGGCAAAGTTGTATCAACATTGATGAGGCAACCGTTGGTTAACCTTGTTTTCGTCCGATGTATACCAGGTTGGATGTACGAGGATTCGTAAAGAAGCCACGCACAAAATCCCGGAACCGATGCATCCATCCCTTCTTTCCATACCATTGAATATTTACCGCTTTGCAAAACAAGGTGCCAAACTTGTTTTCCTGCATGAGTGCGTTCAGATGATCAGCGCGCCAGCTACGAATATGTTGCATATGATGGAAGGTGGCTCCGCAATCGGCACAATGAACCACATTCTGCAGCAGGTCCTCCTCGTTGGGCGTGGTAATGATCACGGTTCCTCCGGGCTTCAACACACGATGAATTTCTGCCAGTGTTGCATGCAAATATTGATCGGTCAGGTGTTCGATGGTTTCAATTAAAAAAACATAGTCAAACTGATCGGCGGCATAGACAGATGGCAGGGATTGAATGTGTTCACAACCGGCAAATCCGGACTGTTGCTTGTATTGACGATTGCAGTCTGCTACAAGTGTATCCGAAAAATCGCAGGCATGGATATGTGCGCCGTTGTTTCGGTCGAACAGGTGCTTCAGGAGAAACCCTTTACCGGTTCCATAATCAAGAACCTGTCCGCGAATAGGTGAAATCTGGTTTGCCAGGTTCAATACAGCGTCACCCACCTGATAGGTAAACCAGGTGTTTTCAAAAGGCGCATATTGATTTCGAAAATTCCAAAAATGAGCCACTTTCTCATCGGTCCATTCCAGCGTATGAGGCTTGTAGGTTGATTGCATACTGTGAGAAAATTGTAACGAGCTATTGACTTTACAAAAGTAACGAAAAGCGGGCGCCTGAAATTGGTTGTTTTATGAAACCAATGTGATCAATACGGACGCTAGTAGGAACGACGCCATTGCCGCCAGGTGAAATAGTTGATTCCTGCGATTGCCAGGGTAATCAACACCGCATTTACAGCCAGGCCCTTTGCGGCAGCAAAATAAGCCAATGGGAACGCCGTGATGGCATTGATTATAACCACTATGAATATATTTCTCACGGCCAGTCGTTTTTCACCGGCGATGAGCAGTAGCTGGAAATAAAAGGAACCAAAAGGAGCGACAACCAAACTCACGCTGATCATTTTCAATACCGTGGTGGCATATGGCAGATCGCCATCCAATGATTTTCCTCCCAGGAAAAAAATAACTTGTTCTGCGGTCAAAAATAATGCCGCCGCCAGGATGGCAAATGCAAGGAGCATCCAAGAGGCCAATTTAGTTACCTGGGTATGAAATGCCTGGCGAGACTGATGAAAGAGTTTGTTTAAATGCGGAAACAGCGTGCGGTTGATAATGGAAGTAAGCATACTGATTGCCCCTACTATTTTTTCAGCCATCGAATAATATCCGA
>JBJTXG010000229.1:0-2412 GCA_046082125.1 Ferruginibacter sp.
CCATTGGCACCGATAATACCGTAACAATTCCCTTTTGTAAAATGAAGATTGACCTCGTCGAACAGAACGCGCTTACCATAAGCCAGCGTAACATTATTTACTGTTATCATAATTTACATTGAAGCGCGCAAAGATAAGCCATATCAGGCGATTTGCCGACTCCATCTGGACCGAATCGGGCGAAATTCGAACAAGGGCAAGCGGGTATTCTTCAACAATCAGTATTTTCGCAGCATGAGCATGGTGAATGAACTAAGACAAGCCGCCATCGTGGCGTTAGAGGCATTGACAGGATCCGTTTTTGCTGAAAAAGATATCCAAATCAACCAAACCAAACCGGAATTTGAAGGCGATTACTCCATCGTATTGTTTGGTGTGGCAAAAAAAATGCAGCAATCACCGGAAGCCATTGGCAACCAGCTGGGTTCCCTGCTGGCCGATAAATACCCTACCCTGATTGCCCGATTCCAACCCATAAAAGGCTTTCTCAATATAACCATACAAGATGCCCGTTGGATAGCCCTGACACAACAATACTCAGGCGATGTTTGCTTTGGAAAGGGACCAATGAACGGCAAAAAAGTGATGGTAGAGTACGCCTCTCCCAATACCAACAAACCCCTGCACCTTGGACATCTCCGCAATATTTTTTTAGGATGGAGCATGGCCGAAATCCTGAAAGCCAATGGCTATGAGGTCATCAAATCCAGTATCGTGAATGACCGGGGCATTCATATCTGCAAAAGCATGATAGCCTGGCAGCAGTTTGCACAAGGCGCCACCCCTGAATCAACCGGTATCAAAGGGGATCACCTCGTTGGGGATTACTATGTACGGTTCAATGACGTGCTGCTAGAACAAGTGCGGGCCGGCATGGCAAACGGACTGGATAAAGAAAAGGCTGAAAAACAGGCGCCGATCATGCTTGAAACGCAACAGATGCTCCTGGACTGGGAAGCCGGTGATCCTGATGTATTGCATTTGTGGCGTACCATGAACAGTTGGGTGTATGAAGGGTTCGACAAAACGTATCAATCGATTGGTGTTGATTTCGATAAAACGTATTACGAAAGCGATACCTATTTGTTAGGAAAAGACCTGATTCAACGAGGGCTGGAACGCGGCGTTTTCTATAAAAAAGAAGATGGCAGCGTGTGGATCGATCTCACGGCCGATGGCCTGGATGAAAAACTGGTATTGCGAAAAGACGGCACCTCTGTTTACATCACCCAAGATATTGGATTGGCGGCCCGTAAACACACCGAGTTTGGGATGGATGAAAGTATTTATGTCATTGGGGATGAGCAGAATTACCACATGAAAGTGTTGAAGCTGATTGCTCAAAAATTGTCGTTAGCGAATGCAGATGGAATTGACCACCTTAGTTACGGGATGGTTGAATTGCCCAGCGGTAAAATGAAAAGTCGTGAAGGAACGGTGGTGGACGCAGACGATATCGTGTCAGAAATGATTCAAACGGCCGGCGAACATACCGAGGCGCTGGGGAAAGTCAAAGACTTCTCCGCTGATGAATTGACAGCCTTATACAAGGCCATCGGATTGGGTGCCATGAAATTTTATTTGCTTCGGGTGGATCCGAAAAAGAAAATGGTATTCAATCCAACCGAGTCCATCGACTTTCATGGATTCACTGGGCCGTTTGTGCAATACACCCATGCCCGTATTCAAAGCATCTTACGAAAAGAAGCCGGCACGCCATTTTCCGAAATACCTGAACAGGCCTTGCTGCCTCTGGAGAAAAAAGTGCTCTTTCAGCTTGAGCAATACCCTTCCGTTCTAAGGGAGAGCTGTGAGACCAGAAATCCTTCGTTGTTGGCAATCTTCTTATTCCAGCTGGCGCAATCGTTCAATGCGTTGTATGCCGAACACGCCATCGCGCATGCCGAGAACGATGCCAAAAAACAACTCCGGTTGCATGCCGCTCGCTTTACGGCAACGGTACTCAAAAGCGGCCTTGGTTTACTTGGCATTGCGGCACCAGAGCGAATGTAATTATTACATTAAATTGGGTATGATTACTTAAACAAACAGCCATTTGTTTGACAATTAAAGTGTATTTTTGACACAATATGAATCCTCCGTCCAATGGACTGAAGAGGATCAAATCAACCAAGGTTGAATGGGCCTGTATAAATTAGACTCCATGAAAAAAAAGGTATCAAAAATTGGTGTCCTGACAAGCGGAGGGGATAGTCCGGGTATGAATGCGGCCATTCGTGCGGTGGTTCGAACCGGCATCTATCATGGTTTAGACGTTTTTGGCATCATGCGCGGTTACAGCGGGATGGTGGAGGATGAAATCTTTCTGATGGAAAACCGCAGTGTGGCCAACATCATACAACGTGGCGGTACCATGCTAAAAACAGCTCGATGCAAGGAATTCATGGAATA
>JBJTXG010000230.1:0-5478 GCA_046082125.1 Ferruginibacter sp.
TAGAATACTAGGCGTCGGCCTCCGAAAATTCACGGATATAAATTTGCACCAACACCTGAAAGTAGCTGATTAGCAAGGGTCCAAATACCAGTCCAATAAACCCAAACAAATTCAATCCAACAATAACGCCTAAAATAGTAACCAGCGGATGTACATCACCCATTTTTTTCATAAGCGTCATGCGGGCGAAATAATCAATATTACCGGTAATCAATAAGCTGTAGAGTAACAACCAGGTTGCCTGGCCGCTGCTCCCGTCGGCATACATGAGTACCACCAGCGGAACCCAGATGATCATGGTGCCCACAATGGGAAAAAAAGCAAAAAGTCCGGTCATGAATCCCCACAAGGCCCAATCGTTCACTCCAAAAATCCAGTACCCCAACGCAGCAGTCAACCCCTGAATCAATGAAATCAAGGGAATGCCCAGCGCATTCGCCCGTACGGTTCTTCGGGTTTCCTGAACCAGCAAATCGACGTTCGTTTTTTTCAAGGGCATCATATGACTCAAAAAACTCTCCATCGGTCTGGCAGAAACCAACAAGAAGTAATACACAAAAAACAGCATCAGCAAATTGGAAAGAAAAAGCGCCGTGCCATTTAACACATCGGGCAATAATTTCGCAACATACACAGACGCTGTTTTCAGGGTATCTTCTCGTAAGATCGGAATACCCAAATACGACTCCAGTTTTTGTATGATGAGGGTAAACCCTTTAATGAGATCGTTTTGATGAGATATCAATGACTGCACCTTGGGAGTTAGTAGCACAATGCCCATGAAAACAGGAGCGGCAATCATGACAAAAAAAGAAAGCATAAATAAAAAGGCCGTGAGGCCCTTGGGCCATTTATACTGAAAGATGAACTTGCTGTACAGTGATCGGCTCAGGATGTACAACGTAATGGCCCCTAAAAAACCAGGAATAAAAATCCGGAGCTGATTGAAGAGTAACAGAAATAACAACACAATCACCGCAAAAATGATCAGTTGCCGGAATCGATCGTGAAAGGTTTTAGGTTGCATGGATTGATTTTATGCGTCTTTCCAAACAGAGAGTCCCTCGCTGCAATTGGCACAAATATCGATATTCTTTCGGCCCCGAAGCAACTGGGCACGGAATTGCCGGTAATTCTCCGATTGCCATATTTCCCGAAAACTACGTTGTTGAAGATTGCCAAGCTGGTGTTGTGCGTCTTTATCAAAACAGCAAGGCACCACCAGGCCGTCCCATGTAATAACATTGGCATGCCAAAGCTTCCAGCATCGATTGGCCATTTTATTTTTGGGTCGATGTGTTCCGTCGGCGGTTTTCGTATATCGGCTATATTGGTCGAGGGTTGGAATCAGCTGATTGGGATCATGTTCATAATCATATACCTGAGCGGTTTTGAAACGCACCTCATCTACTCCCAAAGAAGCGGCTAACTGCTGAATATCTTCGAGTTGATGTTCGTTAGGTTTCACCACCAGAAACTGAAAAAAGATAAACGGTTTTTTGCTGTTCAGTTTTTTCCGCCAGGCAATGATGTTTTTGGTTCCTTCTATCACTTTCTCTAACCGACCGCCCACCCGGTATTGCTCGTAGACCTCCTGCGTGGTACCGTCGATAGAAATGATCAACCGATCGAGGCCACTTTCCACGGTTTTGCGGGCCATCTCTTCGGTGATGTAATGCGCATTGGTTGACGTGGCGGTATAGATATTTTTATCAGCGGCGTATCGAACCATGTCCAAAAAGGCAGGATTAAGGTAAGGTTCCCCTTGAAAATAGAAGATGAGGTAGAGCAGGTCGCGATGAATATCATCGATAGTTTTACGAAAAAAATCGGCCCCAAGCATCCCCGTAGGTCGGGTAAACGCCCGAAGACCACTCGGACACTCCGGACACCGTAAGTTGCAATGGGTCGTTGGCTCAAAGGATACAGAAACCGGCAGCCCCCATTGAACCGGCTTCTTCAGCAAGACGCTCAGTTGATAGCTGATAAATACCTTGAACGCGTTCCAGACACGTCGAAACGTGAGTTTTCGAAGCAGGTTGAGTGTATCGTGGTATTGAAAGCGCGGCACCGCACAAAATTAGTGCTAAGTGGCCGGCCTCGAAAAAAATGAGCACCTTTGTTTAGAAAACGATTTACTATGCGCGTTTTTTCTATGCTGTTCCGTAACCGCTTGTCCTTCCTGCTGTTTTTTTGCCTGTGTAGTCTTCTTTCCGTGGCACAAACCATGACTACAGAGACCATCGCAGCGATGGAAAAAAAAGCACATGCCAACCATTGGAATAAACCACAAGGGGTATCTGCCCTGTCGCATATCGATGTCCGCTATTACCGTTGTGCATGGACCATTGATCCCGCCGTACGATTGATTTCAGGTGAAGTGACCATCTACTACACGCTAACCGAGAATACCAATACCATCGCCCTTGATCTGAACAGTGCCCTTACGACCGATCAGGTAACACAACGTGGCCAAGACAAACCATTCACGCACAACAATCATATACTGACCATCGACCTGGGCACAAACCAACCAGCCAACACCGTTGATTCGGTTCGGATCGTATATCACGGTGTACCACCCTCTTCGGGCTTTGGTTCGTTTTATACGGGCACACATGCCGGCACGCCGGTAATGTGGACCCTGAGCGAACCGTATGGATCCCGCGACTGGTGGCCCTGTAAAAACGGACTCGATGATAAAGCGGACTCTATTGATATTTTCATCACGCACCCCAACGCTTATAAAGCAGCCAGTAATGGCCTGTTACAATCAGAACTACCGGTGTCGAATAACCGAACGGTCACCCACTGGAAACACCGATACCCCATTGCCACCTACCTGGTTTGTCTGGCGGTAACCAATTATACCGTTTTCAACCGTTCGGTCACCTTGGGCAACACCCCGTTGCCCATTGTTACGTATTGTTATCCGGAGAGCCTGGCTTCGTTTGAAGCCGGCACACAAACCACGCTTGAGGCGATGGCCTTGTTTCACCGGGACCTGGGTGAGTATCCATTCTTACGTGAAAAATACGGCCATGTGCAATTTGGCTGGGGTGGCGGGATGGAACACCAAACCTGTTCCTTTATGTATAACCTGGATGAAGGACTCGTAGCACATGAACTCGTGCATCAGTGGTTTGGGAATATGATCACCTGCGGCAGCTGGGAAGACATCTGGCTGAACGAAGGATTTGCGACTTTCTTTACGCGCTATTTTCTGGAACAAAAATATCCGGCCAATGCGCGAACAGCCCGCCAGTCGGTGATCAACAATATCACCTCACAACCGGGTGGTTCGGTAAAGGTTGATGATACCACCAGCGTCGGACGTATTTTCAATGGCCGACTCTCCTACAACAAAGCATCCTTTCTGCTGAACATGCTGCGCCTGAAACTCGGTGATGCTACTTTTTTCAGCGGACTGCGACAATACCTGCGCGATCCGGCCCTGGTTCACGGTTATGCACGAACGAACGACCTGCAACGACACCTGGAACAAGCAAGCGGTTTGTCGCTGGACCGTTTTTTTGAACACTGGTTTGCGGGAGAGGGTTATCCGTCTTATACCATCGAGTGGGCACAAGCCGGCGACGACCTGGTTCGCGTGCGCATTCGACAAAGCCAGTCGTCGGCGCGAACACCCTTTTTTGAAATGACCGTTCCGCTTACGTTCCGTAATGCTACTACCGAAAAAACCGTGTACGCAATTCATCAATTCGCTGATCAGGAGTTTGTTTTTCCGATTGGTTTCCGGGCCGATACGGTGTTGGTTGATCTGGATGCCCAGCTTATCAGTAAAGACAATCAAGCGGCACGCGTAGTGTTTTCGAACAACGGAAGCGGTGTCGTTGAATTATTTCCCAATCCGGCTACGGATCGGATAACATTATACATGCACGATGTAAGTGCCCCCACGGTGTTCGTTTCCTTGTTTTCGATGAGCGGCCAACGGTTGTTACAGCATTCGGTGGTGTTGACAAACGGGATGGGCGGATTGATTATCCCGCTCGGTCGGTATGCAAACGGGCAATACCTTATACGCGTTGAAGGGAATAATTTCAGCAAAACGCTACCGATGATAAAAAAATAACCAAGCTCATTGTTTTCAATAATCTGTTCAACAAAACCAATACATGACGCCTCCTTTCTCCGTTGAAAAACCGCAAACAAGAAGTCGCCTGCGATTTTTGGGGGGACGGGCTTATTTCATCTTGAAACGAAAACTAACCTGGTGGCTGGGCTCGGCGAGGTATGCAATGCCTGATTCTTCCGTTCGATTCGAACATATCGTCTTTCAACATCAATCCATGTTACTCCGGCCTCTCAAAGATGTGGACATGGTTTTACAACACAATAAAATAACCAACCTTCGGTTATCGATCGCGCGGCTGAATCAGGTGGTCATTCGGCCCGGTGAAACGTTCTCGATCTGGAGACTGGTTGGATCCCCCTCTGCATCCAAGGGATACCTTGAAGGCCTCACCTTACACAATGGAACGATTTCCCGTGGGATTGGCGGAGGTCTTTGTCAACTGGGCAATCTGCTTTATTGGATGGTGTTACATAGTCCGCTGACCATCACCGAACGGTGGCGTCATGGATATGATGTGTTTCCCGACGTGAACCGCACCATCCCGTTTGGCTGTGGTGCCACCCTCTCGTACAATTACATCGATCTGCAGGTAAGAAACGATACGGCAACTACTTATCAAATAAATCTCTGGCTCGATGATCAATATCTACGGGGTGAAATCACCTGTGAAAGCCAGCCGTCGGTTCGTTATGAAATTTTGGAAACCGATCATCGGTTTGAATTACAATGGTGGGGCGGATATACCCGCCATAACCGCATCTGGAAGAAATGCACCAATCGTCAAACCAACGAAACCACGATGGAGCTGGTGGCAGAAAACAATGCCGTTATGATGTATAATCCGTTGCTGGAGAATGACAACATCCGATGAGAAATGACTCTCCATAAATACAATCTGGTTTATTCGGTTTCTTTTTTGTTATTGATATTTACATTTGCATGTAGTAACCTCTTTTTTTAATACAATACAGGAGTGAATTATGCTTGATGCCCTCGTTCCTCTGCTCTCATTGATTGCGCTCGAAGTAATCCTTGGTATTGACAACATCATCTTTATTTCGATCTTGGCCGATAATCGATGCCCTCACCCAGAAGGCGCGCTGGTCGGCCCAGCTGCTGGCGGGGGTGATGCCCCAGGACATCGAGCGGGCCTTCGCCGCCAGCGGTCGACGGCTGTTTCCGTTCAAGCTGCAGGAAGTGCGCAGCGAATGCACCTGTCCCGACAACCGGAAGGGCAATCTCTGCAAGCACGTGAGCGCCGTGTACTACCTGATGGGAGAGCGCTTCAGCGAAGATCCCTTCGTGCTGTTTCAGCTGCGCGGTCGCACCCGCACCCAGCTGCTGAGCGAACTGGCCCAGCGCCGCCGCCAGCTGCTGGC
>JBJTXG010000231.1:0-2302 GCA_046082125.1 Ferruginibacter sp.
GCTGATATTGTCAGGTTGTTCCTGTAGGTCAGATAGTACAGTCGCTTTGACCAATTCTTCCATCAGCACTTCACTGATTTTGGGCAAATCAGCGGCAGTGTTAATGCCGAAATAATCCATGAAGCTTCGGGAGGTAGCGTAGATCAATGGCTTGCCCACCGCTTGCTCGTTCCGGCCGGAAATGATGATCAGGTCTTTTTCCAGCAGTTTCTGTACGGCATAATCACAGTTCACACCACGAATGGATTCAATCTCACTTTTGGTAATGGGCTGTTTGTAGGCAATGATAGCGAGTGTTTCCATGGCCGCAGTCGATAACCGCTTCAGGAATTTATCGCCGTTGAGTAAGGCTACCGTTTTATGGTATTGAGGTTTGGTAAGAAATTGCCAGCCACCGCCCATTTGCTTGAGTTCAATCGCATAAAATTCGGTATTGTATTTTTCCCGGATGCCCTGAATCGCAGACTCAACCTGATCGATGCTGGCCCGGTCTTCGATGAAGCCAAGGGCATTATTGACTAACTCGTATACGTCTTCGGTTGTTAACGGACGGTCACTCGCAAAAATCAGTGCTTCGATATGAGGAATGATTTGAGAAATTTCCATGGATTCATTACAATTTTCAGGTTGTCGAACGCAATCTATCTTATCCTTGCAAGGCAGCTGCTCCGCTCACGATTTCGGTCAATTCGGTGGTGATGGCCGCCTGACGGGCTCTGTTATAGCTTATTTTCAACGATTTCAATAATTCGTTGGCATTGTCACTGGCTTTGTCCATGGCCGTCATCCGGGCGCCATGTTCACTGGCATGGGCATCCAATACCGATTTATAGAGCTGAGTATTCAGAATTTTAGGCATCAGCACTTGGATCAAGGTCTGTTGATCGGGTTCAAAAATAAAGGCTGCTTTTTGGGTGGTCTTTTCGGCTGCGGCCGGTTTTTGTACGGGCAAAAACGGTTCGGCTACAAAATGCTGAGAAGCCGCATTTTTGAATTCACTGTAGATGATTTCAACGGCATCCACCTCTTTTGAGGCATAGGCGTCCATGGCAAATTGGGCTACCGGCTGTACATGTTCAAAGCGCAGATCGGCAAACAAGGTCCAGAAAGCGTCATGTATTTTGAATCCGGACTTTGAGAAATGTTCGTATCCTTTTTTCCCAATGGGAAGAATAGTGACTTGTCCGCGTGAAGCCGCATCTTGGTATTTTTCGCGGATGGTTTGCTTGGTCAATTTGATCAGGTTGCTGTTGTAGCCGCCACACAAGCCACGATCGCTAGTTATTACAATGAGTAATACCTTTTCAACCGGGCGCTCAGCAGCCAATGCAAGGGAGAGGCCCCCTTCGGTACTGGCGACGATATTTTGGAGCATTTCCTGCAATTTCTTGGCGTAGGGGCGCATCTGGGTGATGGCATCCTGTGCCCGGCGAAGCTTGGCCGCACTCACCATTTTCATGGCTTTGGTAATTTGCTGAGTGCTTTGTACACTTTTAATCCGGTTTCTGACTTCTTTGAGAGCGCCGCTCATATAGTAGTTGATTTTGGGAGCAATGGCCCCGGGTTCGACATTCGGTGGGCAAAGGTAGGTATTTCAGTACAAAATTAAGTCCCGCCCAATCCTGCTGTTTTCTCCATTGAGGGCTTCACCCATCGAACCGATTATCGTGGTTGGTTTGCGTTATTTTAATATGTTTTTCACGTACATTCCAATACCTTTGCAGTCCGCTGACCGGCCGGTTTTTTATTGATGGCTGTCGCGAAAGAATCATCAAACCCGCATCCAAACATGCTCAAGTTATTAACCAAGATTTTCGGTGGGAGCAAAAGCGAAAAAGACGTCCGTAAAATCAAACCGCAGGTCGATCAGATCAATCAGGAATATGCTACGTTCCAAGCCCTGAGCCATGACGAGTTACGTGCAAAAACGACTGAATTCCGGTTACAAATCAGGGAGCACCTGGCTGATATCCAGGCGGAATTGGACGAATGTCAGCAACAAATAGTGGCCCTTCCGGCAGAGGATATTACAGGCCGTGACGCACTCTATCAGACGCTGGACGGCCTTCGCAAGAAAAAGGATAAAGAAATAGAGGTGGTGCTGGAACGGTTGCTACCGGCTGCTTTTGCGGTGGTGCGCGAAACAGCCCGTCGATTTTCAGGCAGTGAGGCGATAGCGAGTACAGCCACCGAGCTTGACCGTGAGTTGGCAACGAAGAAAGAGTACATTACGATCGTAGGCGATCAATCCGTTTTTCAAACCACCTGGAAAGCGGCCGGAAATCCGGTTCGATGGAATATG
>JBJTXG010000232.1:0-13571 GCA_046082125.1 Ferruginibacter sp.
ATGAAAAAGATTCCGGAGATGGTTCCCAAACCGGATTTACTATCGGCGCCTGTTGTAGCCCACGCCGGCAACGTGATTTCAAATAAGCCAAAAAATGATAGCGCAAAAAAGATGAAGACAATAAAAAAGGCAACATTTAGATAAACGTTCGTGGAGATATTATTCAGTAATTCAGGATTGACACTGTCTAAAAAATGAAACGGTAAACTTAACAGGATATAAATGATGAAAATAAAAAAACCATACATCGACGCCCTAAAAATCCCATCGCGCTGGCTGGATGATTTTTTAGTAAAAAAAGAAACGGTCAACGGAATCATCGGAAATACACAGGGGGTAACCAAGGCCAATAGGCCAGCTAAAAATCCAACCAAAAAAATACCCAACAAACTTTGTTTTTCAAGTTTTGGGCTGGCGCCACAATCACGGGCGGGGCTATTTAAATCAACCGTGGGCAACACCATACGGCTCAAAGGTGTTTGTACGTTAGCAAGAGGTGCCGAGAAAGAAATGGGAATCAATGGCTCCTCTTGATTCAAAAAATCATCTTTGGCTATAAAGTAACTTAGTTTCGTTTGAATCGTACTTGGCGGACGCGCAAATGACAACCGAAAAAGTAACCGTAAACTGTCTTCATACACGCTGAGTTTCTTGCCAAACAATGGATCATGAATGCTTGCTTCATTAGAAGACAAAAATCGCAGCTCATCGATGTAAAACAGCGTATCGCCTGCCAATGTCTGTAACGAAGGCGCATTAAGGTCTTCTGTTGCATCCCCTTTGTATACATGCCATCCGGAAGCCATCGTTCCTTGCAGGGTTACGTTGTAATGAAGGTTATCGATTTTTTCAGTAGCCAAAACTGTCCACTTGACAACAGATGTGTCTTGAGCACATATTGCCGAAGACAACACCATCAACAGCAGAAAAAAGGGGGGAAAACGATTGAACATGGCCATAATAATATGCCACGAAATTATTGTTATTTGCCGTCAATATTGATGGAAAAAGGAATTTCTTTAGGTGGCAAACACTTCCGCTCATTACATACCATGAAAGTAACCGACCCTTTCAATACCGTATTGACCGCGCTTTTCAAATTAATAATTTGTACAAAGTCAACCCGATCATGGAAATACCGGAGGTTGGAATTAAAATTAGGATCGAATTTGGATTCAACCTTACCCACTTCTTTCACGTTGCCTTGCAATTTGATCAATGGATTTTTGTTAAAGGAAAACGTGGTCGGCTCCGGTCCTTTCCCTGGTTTTTGCGAATAAACATGCCATCCGGATTGAATAGTGGCTGTCATATGGACTTCGATTTTTTTATCGGCCAGTTTTTTTGCGCTAAAGGTCCAAGTAACGGGATTCTCAATCTGAGCCTGTGCTGTTGAAGCAAGAACAACCAAAATGGTGGATAGTAGAAAAAGGCGCATACGCTTATAATTAGGGATTAAAATTAACCGTTTAAACGGTTTAAATGGTGATTTTAGCTGTTAAAATCTCACTGAATACCAAACAGATCCCTGAAAACAACCCGGCCATCAACGTTTTTCAGGTCGGCACGGCAAGCTCGCTCCGGATGAGGCATCATGCCAAAAACCGTTCGGGTGGCATTGCAAATGCCGGCGATGTGTAAGGCCGACCCATTAGGATTCGCTTCGGGAGATTCTTGTCCATTCGAATCACAATACGAATACAGTATCTGACGATTCTGCTGTAACAATTCGAGCGTGTCATCATCGGCATAATAACGCCCCTCTCCGTGGGCAATGGGAATTTTCAACGTACAATCCGCTGCTCCTCCACGGATATACACATTTTTGCAAATAAAATGCTGTTGCCGGTTCCGCAACAAAACGCCGGGAAGTAGACCGCTTTCACAAAGTATCTGAAAGCCATTGCAAACACCCAATACCTTACCGCCTTTTTGGGCGAATGAAATGACCTGTTGCATCATCGGACTGAAGCGGGCAATGGCTCCGCAGCGTAGGTAATCGCCATAACTGAAGCCACCAGGTAATACAATGCAGTCCTCTGTTTGAAAATCAGATAAATCCCGGTCTTTATGCCAAAGAAACCGAACCTCCTGATTCAAATCCTGCTGCAACGCATCCATCATGTCGCGATCACAGTTGGAACCCGGAAAAACAACAATACCAAATTTCATAGCCGTCGCTTTTTTGTTGTTGAGCGGAAAAATTGTTGAATGACAAAGTAACCTTCCAAAGGTATAAGATTGAGTCCTGATCACAATCAAAAAACCAGCATTGATAATCCACAAAAATTCACCAGTTTCAAAACATCCGCGATTCCTTATTTTTGGTAAAAATCCGGTTTGCGTTATCTCCTTTTTTTCTTGCTGATACCATCTGTTGCCTGGTCGCAAAAACCAGTTTGGCAACAACGATTGCATTACCAGATGGATGTGTCACTAGACCATGAACGTAAGATCCTCGACGGACATACCCGGATTGATTATATCAATAACAGTCCGGACTCCCTCCCCTTCCTCTGGTTCCATCTCTGGCCAAATGCATTTAAAAACGACCAAACCGCTTTTTGTGAACAACAGATCCAGCAAGGAAAAACCGAGTTCTACTTCTCTGATGAGTCACAAAGAGGATATATCCACCGCCTTCGGTTTTCAGCTGGCAATACGCTGCTGCAAACAGAACCCCATCCGCAACACATCGACATCCTGAAAGTTATTTTACCGAAACCGCTGCCCCCGGGTGATTCCATCCGGTTGGAAACACCGTTTCAGGTCAAATTACCTTTCACTTTTTCTCGCAGCGGATACAATAACAATCAATTCTCTATAACCCAGTGGTATCCCAAGCCGGCCGTTTATGATCAACAGGGCTGGCATCCGATGCCTTATCTCGATCAGGGCGAATTTTACAGCGAATTCGGGAAATATGAAGTGACCATTACCACAAACGACTCGCTGGTGGTGGCGGCCACCGGTTTACCAATCAATGAAACCACGCAAGGCAATCGAAGGTCTGTAACGTACATACAAGACAGCATCCATGATTTCGCCTGGTTTGCCAGTAAACAATTTCAATTACATCAAGACACCCTACAACTACCATCCAAAACCATCATCATTCAGCTTTTTGAGAAGAATCGAAAATTCCATAAAGTAAATAATACGCTGTCACTCATCAAACGAGCGGTACTGGATAAATCAACGCTCATTGGCGAATACCCTTACCCGGTAGTTACGGTCGTGGAAATGGGAAACGGAACTTCCGGCGGTATGGAATACCCTACCATCACGTTGATAGATCGACTGTCTAATTTAAAAGATTTTGATATACTCGTGAATCACGAAATTGGCCATAACTGGTTTTACGGCATTCTGGCATCCAACGAACGCCGCCATCCCTGGATGGATGAAGGAATGAATACCTACTATGATCAACGATACCTGAATACCTATTATCCAGAAACGAGCAAAAAATCTAACTCCAAAAAAAATAAATCAGTACTACCTGATGACCAAGATGTGGTCAATCGGTTGCTCGAACAACTCTACGCCGTCAAACGGGATGTACCCATCGAATCTCCCTCAACCGATTTTACCGAATTTCAATATGGTGCTATTGCATATCAAAAAGCCGGCTTGTGGATTGCTCAGATTGAAAAACAAATGGGTAGGGATCGGTTCGATGCCATGATGCGGTCGTATTATGATACCTGGCAATTCAAGCACCCTTACCCCGATGATTTCGTAGCACATGTCTTGGCCACGGACTCAAGCCTGCAACCCATCTTGGCTAAACGATTGGAAACGGGTCCACTCGAGAAACGGATTCAACCGAAAAAATGGCGTATTGGTATTGGCGGCAACTTATCGGATGCGACCCACAACTATTATCTCTCTTTTTTTCCGGCCATCGCCTATAACGACCACGATCGAGGCATGGCGGGTCTATTAGTTCACAACGCGTCTATACCTTACAGTAAGATTCGTTTTTGGGCTAGTGGGCTGTATAGTCCAAGTCGCAAACAATGGCAAGGTATGGGAAAGATCACGGCCGATCTGTTTCGGGATTACCAAGGCAACCTCTTTCAGGCGTCGTTACAAGCCGCTCGATTCAGCCGAAACAGTTACAGTGATTCAACCAATAAGATCACTCCATTGTCCGTTAGTAAATGGGTGCCGGCCCTGCGTTGGGAACATCGAACGAGTCCAACGAGCTGGTGGAGCGTTCAATGGAAATCCTTTTTCTTTCGTGAACAGAACCTTTCCTTCTCACTCGATACCGTGAGCAGTGCCCTTCAGGTGGCTTTCCCCACGGTATCTCGTTCACTCCATCAATTACAGGTTGAGTTTGAAGACAATCGTATTTTGTATCCCTACCGACTCTCCCTCAACACAGAACGGCACACATCATTTATCCGCGCCGGGTTGACCGGTCAGGCTTTTTTCAATTATCCTAAAAAAGGCGGACTAACGCTGCGCGCGTTTGCCGGGGCCATTTTCTATACCGTACAGGATGAGAACCGAGTACGATATGCAAACGAACGATATCATCTCACGCTCAGCGGTGCCAATGGCGATGAAGATTATACTTACAGTGATTATTTCATCGGGCGAAACCGGTTTGATGGATGGAAAAGCCAGCAAATGCAAATACGCGATGGCGGCTTCAAGGTTCAAACCGCATTACGAAGTCCGAAAGTGGGCAAAACCGATCGATGGCTCGCCGCGATCAACCTACATACCACCATTCCGGATCAAATCAATCCGCTTTCCATCCTGCCAGTTAAACTACCGCTAGGTATCTTCTTCGATTTGGGCACCTTTGCGGAAGCCTGGAACGTGAATGCCGAAACGGATAAATTTCTTTACGATGCGGGCATCCAAGTTTCATTGCTTCAACATGCGGTTAACATTTATGTTCCCTTGCTGCAAAGCCGGGTCTTTACCGACTATTACCGAAGCACATTTCCCGAAAAACGATTCTGGCGAAAGGTTTCATTCAGTATTGACCTGAACGCTTTGCGCCTCAAAAACGTAATGCCATCCCTGACATCCATTTTATGATCATCACGCATGTAACTCAAGATCAGATAGACCGAACACGTTGGGATCGTTGCGTGCAACAGGCATCCAATGCTAGAATATATGGAGAGACTTCTTTTCTGGATCATCTTTGTGATCATTGGGATGGTCTGATCATCAATGATTATGAATCTGTGATGCCAGTACCTTGGAAACAGAAATGGGGAATCCCCTATGTAATTCAACCGGCCTTTTATCAGCAAGGTGGCCTCTTTGGAAAACATGCGACGGATTACGTAGTATTGGAACATTGTATCCAGCACATGCGAAGCCGGTTTCGATTTGCCGAAACTACCCTGAACAGTCAAAACCTGGCTAATTCGGACAACCGCTTATATTCCCTGGCTTATCGACAGAATTTTGTGCTGGATATACGAAATACGTTTGAACAGATTGAGCTAAGATACTCGTCTTACCTCGCACACCGTATCCGTCGATCTCAAAAAAATGAACTGACTATTCGATTTGATCTGCCGGCCAACACTATCATTCAGGAATATCAACAACGATATGCCCGGAAGATAAAGGATTTCACTCCAACTGATTTTGCCCGTTTCACCCGATACTGCAACTATTTGAAGTCGATAAACCGACTGCATGTCCTGTCGGTGCATACTACAGAGGGCGAATGGATAGCCGGTGCCATTTTACTGTGCGATCAACACCGCCTCTATAATGCCGTTTCCTGTTTGAAACCAGACGGGAAAAAACAGGGCGCGAATTATTTCCTGTATGATCAGGTCATTCGAACTTTTTCCGGCAAAAACCTACTGCTTGATTTTGAAGGATCAGACATCCCGGGTATCGCTTATTTCTACGAAAAATTTGGAGGCGAGAAAGAGTGGTATCCGTTTATTCGATATAATCAATTGCCACGCATCATTCGCTACCTGAAAAAAGGATAGCCCTATGCGACGGGCTTTTGAATAAGAAAGAAAACCTCATTAGGCTGAATGGCATTCGCTTGTAAAAAAGCTAGTTCTTCGTTCATCATTAAATCAACCATAAATCCTGATTCACGAAGTCGTTGACAATAGTCTTCCAACTGATAGATGCGTACATGATCTCGTTGTCCAAAGTGTGATGATCGGTCTTCCGGATCAATAACCGAGGCATCTTCGAGTGTTGTTGACAAACTGATTGAGTACGGCACTTGCAATATGGCCCGTCCACCGGGTACGAGTACCCGAAATATTTCCCGCATGGCGGCGCGATCATCAACGATATGTTCCAAAACATGATTGGCTATCACTAGTTCGAAACGGGCACTGGCAAATGACAGTGCACACAAGTCTTCACGTTTTATCGTTGAATCTATGAATTGATAAAATCCGGGTTCCGCATCAGCGGTCGTGACAACAGCTTCTTGAACCAACCGCTGGTAAATTCGCTTTTCGGGAGCTAGGTGCAATACGGGCTTCCCTGACCAGGACTTGTCTTGCTCCAACATGCCGAGAACCAATCGCTCTCTGGATGTTGATAAACAAGCCGGACAAATACAGTGATCACCATATCCGGCAATTACCTGATGTTTTTTTAATGCAGGCGCATCCGCCTGCGACGGATACCAGGGAGCGAAAGCAGCATATCGGGCGCCACAATGGTTACAACAAAACCCCGATCCTTTGTGCGTACGGTATTGATATTGCAGTTGTAAGCGTACAATCAATTGGCGTAATTGATATACCTGGTGTTGCAGGAAATAATAACAACCAATGTGGATAAGGCTTTTTTTGAGAAAAACAGGAATCATATGCGAGCCAGCCATTCTTCGGCTATGTTGAGATCGGACGGATGAGTTATTTTGATATTGCGCTCTTCACCTTCGACCAAATGAACGGTATTTCCGAAGGCTTCCCAAACCGTTGCTTCGTCAGTGAATGACGACTGGTATGGTGAAGCGAATACGGTTTTCAGCGCCTTACTTTCAAATACCTGAGGTGTTTGCACCATTCGAACTAATCGGCGATCAATCATGTGATTATTTCCTTGCGCATCACAAATGCGTATGCTGTCTTTGGCTGCAATGGCCGGTACGGCCGATCCGTAATGGATAGCCGCTTCGGCACATCGTTTGATGAGTTCCGTCGAAATCAAACAGCGAACCGCGTCGTGTACAAACACCAGATGGCCGTCGGATACTTGATCTAATCCGTTTTTCACCGACTCAAACCGAGTAGCGCCACCCGTTGCAAAGGTCACAGGCAACATGGGAAAGGAGGTTCGAACGATATCCTCTCCTTTTTCCCGGTGTTCTTGTGGAAGAACAATCACAAAACGGATGGTCGGATAGGCTTTGATAAACGCATCCATGGTATGAAGCAAGAGTGGTTTGCGGCCGAGATGCATGAATTGTTTTGGGACGGCACTGTTCATGCGGGTGCCAGATCCGCCGGCAACTAGCAAGGCAACAAAGGGCAAGGTGTTGGGTACCGTATCAGGCATTTTTATAAATTCCGATGGTTTCTTCGCCGCGACTGTTTTTCATAGCACGATACATACCGGCACTATTGAATACCATGGCCGTATTTCCATGTGCATCAACACCAATCATACCGCCTTCCCCTTTCAGAGACATGAGTTTATGGTGTACGACCTCATCCATTGCCTGTTGCAGCGTGTAGCCTTTATAGGCCATGAGGGCGTTTACATCATGGGCGGCACAGGCTCTGATGAACAGTTCGCCATGACCCGTACAACTGATGGCACAGGATTGATTATTGGCATACGTACCGGCTCCGATAATTGGGCTATCACCAATGCGGCCATACTTCTTGTTTGTCATACCGCCGGTGCTGGTTGCCGCGGCAACATTCCCTTGTTGATCACAGGCTACAGCGCCCACGGTACCAAATTTTTTATCCTTCATCAATTCGTTTAGATCCTGATGTGTATGATCGAGTGAATAATTATCACTGTCCCGAATTTCTTTCCATTGGTCGTAGCGAAACTGCGAGAAAAAATAGTCGTCGGGTTCCAGTTTTAATCCTTGTTTGATAGCAAAATCATTCGCGCCTTTTCCGCTCAGAAAAACATGGTTGCTGTTGGCCATCACTTCATATGCCAATTCGATGGGGTTTCGAACGTTTCGCACACCGGCAATAGATCCGGCAGCCAACGTTTTGCCATCCATAATGGCAGCATCCATTTCCTGTACCCCTTTTTTGGTGAAAACGGCTCCTTTACCGGCATTGAATAGCACATTATCTTCCAGGATTCGGATGGCGGCTCGCACGGCTTCTACGGCACTGCCTCCGTTTTCGAGAACGGAATATCCGATATCCAAGGCCTGCTGCAAACCGGTTCGGTAGGCCTGTTCAAGGGCCGGCGTCATATCTTCTTTAACGATCGTTCCGGCTCCTCCGTGTATGACAAGCGAAAATGGTTTCATGCCTGTGGAATGTACCCAAATGTATTCATAATTGAGTCATAGGGCTTCGAATCTTTTTCCACGAAGCTTGAAAAGCCCGCAATAAAGCAATGAAAACGTTGAATGGTGTTCGACGGATCAGGCTCCATGCTTGCCCGCCGGTTTTGCCAGATAATACAGCGGCAATCCAATCAAAACAATGATTAGTCCGGGCCAAGTATATTGTGGTTTGTAAATCATCAACAAACTACAAAAGGTCAACCCCATGAGGATGTACAGAATCGGTAACACCGGATAGCCAAATGCTTTATACGGGCGTTCCATTTCCGGCCTTTTCTTCCGCAGAATGAAAATACCTAAGATCGTAAGCACATAAAAAATCACAACCACAAACGATACCATATCCAACAGGTCACCATATTTGCCGCTCAGGCACAAGACCGAAGCCATGATGGCCTGGATCCACAGCGCCCAGGAAGGAACGGCATTTTTATTCAGCGTAGCTGCCTTTTTGAAGAAGAGTCCATCCTCGGCCATCGTGTAGTAAACACGTGCGCCCGCCAAAATCAATCCATTATTACAACCAAAGGTGGATATCATAATCATAATGGCGATGACATAGGTACCACTGTTGCCAAAAATGGCTTCAGAGGCACTTAAAGCAACACGGTTGTCTTTGGCATAAGCCAGTTCAGTCATGGGTACGTTGGCCAGATAGACCACGTTCATAAGGACATAGATTATGGTCACAATCAACGTTCCTGCAAATAAACTCAATCCGATGTTTCGTTTCGGGTTTTTGATTTCGCCCGCAATAAAGGTTACATTGTTCCAGGCATCACTGCTGAAAATACTGCCCACCATCGCGCTGGCAATGGCACCCATGGCAACCCCTTGTGCCAGGGTTTCAAAACCAAACGACCCATTGTTTCGGGTGATATGCCGGATATCCCAGGCGTTATTCCAATTGGCTTGCCATATATCCATTTTAAAAAAAAGCAACCCGGCAATAATCAATCCGAATAGGGACAACAATTTGGTCGAAGTAAAAATGGTTTGAATGAGCTTACCGGTTTTGACGCCCAGCGTATTGATAAACGTCAAAATAAAAATCAAGGCTACCCCAAGCAGTTGTGCATAATAAATACTGAAGCCATGCACTGTTTCTCCTTTTTCATTCACGGAATCGAAAAAGTGAAAGGCGTTCGCTTCTTCCCAGGCTAGTGCCGGGAAAAAATAACCGGCAAATTTGGCAAAACCAACGGCAACAGCCGCTATCGTACCGGTTTGAATGACGGCGAAAAAACTCCACCCATATAAGAAACCAACCAGCGGATTGTAAGCCTCCTTGAGATAGACATACTGCCCACCCGCCTTGGGAAACATGCTACTCAGTTCACCATAGCTCATAGCCGCTGTCAATGTCATGAAACCAGTAATCACCCATGCCGCCAGCAACCAACCGGCACTACCCACATCTTTGAGCATGTCGGCACTGACAATGAAAATACCGGAACCGATCATGGAACCGGCTACAATCATGGTGGCGTCAAAAAAACCCAGCGTAGGTTTGAAGGATTCTTCTTTTTGCATAGAAGTTGCTATTGGATGATTAGGAACGTTATTTCATTGTCTCTAGCCGTTTTTTTAATCCGGCCAGGATGTCTTCGGTAATATCATACGTGGCGTCTTTGTAGAGCATATACTCCAACGCACCACTGGTTGTGAAAATAAACCGAAATCGATTGTCTTTGTTGTATTCCTGAACATAGGCATTCAATTCCTTCTTGATCGATTCAATTAGTTTGATATTTTTTTGCGAGAGTTGTTCAAGCCTCGATTCTTTTTTTTGATCGATGCTCATTTTTTGTTGCATCAGGCTGTTTTGAATCTGTTCTACTTGTTGCTGGGTAGGATTAGGATTGTTCTTGATAAAGGATTCTTCCTGTCCTTTTAAATTTTTAGCAGATGATAGGTACTCGTTTTCTATTGATTGTTGCTCACTTTCCAGTTCTTTTTGTTTTTGTACGATGTACGGTATTTTTTCGAACAGGGTATCGGTGTTTACATAGGCAATCAGTAAAGGCCCATTATTTTTAGCAGTATCGGCCAAAATTCTGCTTTTAGCGTTCGTTGAACCGGTGGCCTGGGTGTTGGATGAAAATTGTTTGAAAAAAAGAAAACCAACCGCTACAGCCAGTATACCATGTATGAACCAGTGAATTTTTTGCATGGAATTGGATTATTCGATGAAAATACAAAATAATGTGGTCGGAGTATTGTAAAAAATTAAAAAGGGGTTCCTAGTGGAACCCCTCGATATGGTTGATGTTGTTGGCTGGTTACTCTTCCTCATCGAAGCTCATCGCTTCTTTGGTTGTCATGAGCAACTCGTATTCTTCTTTATTTCCAACAATCATATTCTCGAATTCACGCAATCCGGTACCGGCCGGGATGTGATGTCCGGTAATCACGTTCTCTTTCAAACCAAGCATTTCATCGGTTTTGGCATTGATGGCCGCACTGCTGAGTACTTTGGTTGTTTCCTGGAACGAAGCGGCGGATATCCAGCTATGAGTTCCGAGAGACGCTTTCGTGATACCAAGTAACAACGGAGATGATGTCGCGGGTTGTGCATCGCGGTATTCAACCAGTTTTTTGTCGGCGCGACGAAGAATGGAATTTTCTTCACGTACATCACGTAAGGTTACGATTTGGCCGGCACGTAAGTGTGTGCTCTCGCCACTGTCTGTAACTACTTTTTTGTCAAAAATCTGGTCGTTTTCCATATTGAAGTCCAGTTTGTCTTCCACATCTCCTTCCAGGAAACGGGTATCGCCGGCATCTTCAATGGTTACTTTGCGCATCATCTGACGAACAATCACTTCGATGTGCTTGTCATTGATTTTCACCCCTTGCAAACGATATACCTCCTGAATTTCATTCACGACATATTCCTGAACGGCAAATGGTCCTTTGATCGCGAGGATATCAGATGGTGAAATCTGTCCGTCACTCAGTGGCGCACCCGCTTTCACATAGTCGCCGTCCTGTACGAGGATCTGACGACTTAAAGGCACCAGGTAACTTTTCTTCACACCGTCTTTGGCTACCACTGAAATTTCACGGTTGCCACGCTTGATGGATCCGAAGGTTACGTTGCCATCGATTTCACAAACAACCGCGGGGTTACTTGGATTTCTGGCTTCGAAGAGCTCCGTCACCCGAGGCAGACCACCGGTGATATCTTTCAGCTTGCTGAGGATACGCGGAATTTTGACTAATACCTGACCGCTTCTCACCTCGTCGCCTTCTTCTACGATAATGTGAGAACCTACCGGCAAGTTGTATTTCTTATCTTCTTTTCCTTTGATGATGATCGTCGGCAATTTGGTGCGATCTTTTGATTCAATAACCACTTTCTCGCGGTGACCGGTTTGTTCATCGGCCTCATCACGATAGGTTACGCCTTCGATGATAGACTCAAATTGTACTTTACCGGCAATTTCCGTAACGATAACGTTATTGAACGGATCCCAGGTACAGATCGCATCTCCTTTGGATATTTTTTGTCCGTCTTTTACATTGAGGGTTGCACCATACGGAATGTGCATGGTATTCATCAAGCGGTCGGTCTTCAGATCGACGTTTCCGGTACGGCCAATAACAACGGAAATTTTCTTTCCTTCCGCATTTTCAGTGGCTACGGTACGAAGGGCCTCAAAATGAACGGTACCATCGAACTTGGCCAGCAAAGAGGATTCAACGGAAGCCGATCCGGCCACACCGCCCACGTGGAACGTACGCAGCGTCAGCTGTGTACCGGGTTCACCAATGGATTGGGCCGCAATGATACCCACAGCATCCCCGCGTTGGGCAATGGCGCCAGAGGCCAGATTCTTACCATAGCATCTCACACAAGTACCGCGCTTGCTTTCGCAAGTCAGCACGGAGCGAATTTCAACGGTATCAATACCGGTATCTTCTATTTTCTTGGCAATATCGTTACTGATCTCTTCGCCCGAACCAACCAGTAATTCACCATTCATCGGATTGATCACATCATACAATGATGTTCTTCCTTCGATACGATCGCTCAATGGTTCAATTACTTCTTCATTATCTTTTAACGCGGAGGTGGCAATACCGCGCAGGGTACCACAATCCTCTTCAGTGATCACTACATCCTGTGCCACGTCAACCAAACGGCGAGTGAGGTAACCGGCATCCGCCGTTTTCAGCGCCGTATCGGCCAGACCCTTCCGGGCACCGTGCGTGGAGATGAAGTATTCCAATACACTCAGCCCGTCTTTGAAGTTGGAAAGAATCGGATTTTCAATGATCTCGGAACCGGTAGAGCCCGATTTACGCGGCTTGGCCATCAGTCCTCTCAGACCGGCCAGCTGCTTAATCTGCTGCTTACTACCCCGAGCACCGGAATCAAGCATCATATACACGGAGTTGAATCCTTGTTTATCAGAAGACAATTCGCGTATAAGCGTTTCCGTTACTTTGGTATCTACCCGGCTCCAGATGTCGATAATCTGGTTGTAGCGTTCGTTATTAGTGATCAGACCCATGTTGTAGTTATCCCATACTTCGGAAACTTCCGTCTGGGCGTTTTCCACGAGTTCCTGTTTTACTTCCGGAATGATCAGGTCATTGATGTTGAATGACAGTCCGCCTTTGAAGGCCATGCGATATCCCAGGGTTTTGATATCATCCAGGAATTTCGCCGTCACCGGAACACTGGTCCACTTGATGATATCACCGATGATTTCGCGAAGGTTACGCTTGGTCAGCAATGCATTGATGAATCCAACTTCTTTTGGAACGTGCTGATTGAAAATAACACGACCAACCGTTGTTTCGATTAATTTGTGCGTGAGCGTACCGTCGGCATTCCGAACATTGGCTTTCACGCGAATATTTGCATGCAGATCCACGCGCTTTTCATTGTATGCCACGATCACCTCGTCGGCTGAGTAAAACGCTTTTCCTTCTCCCTTGACAACAACGTCTCCGATGGTTTTTTTGCCTTTGGTGATGTAGTAAAGACCCAACACCATGTCCTGTGAAGGAAGGGTAATCGGCGTTCCATTTTGCGGATTGAGGATGTTGT
>JBJTXG010000233.1:0-4412 GCA_046082125.1 Ferruginibacter sp.
CTCCTGGACGCATTTGTTGGCGGTGCATTTTTCAAAGCATCCATCTTCGCCTTAGGTATCATGCCCTACATTTCTGCGTCCATTTTTATGCAATTGGTAACCATCCTGGTTCCTCAAATGGCCAAGATTCAGCGGGAAGGAGAAAGTGGCCGTAAGAAAATTAATCAATGGACACGTTACATCACCGTAGTGATTACGGCGTTCCAGGCAGCGGCATATATCGGTTATCTCAATACGAGCTACAAAGAAGCCTTGATACCCAGTTATGAAGGCATGTTCTGGATTTCTACGGTTATCATCCTAACTGTCGGAACGTTGTTTGTCATGTGGCTCGGTGAAAAGATTACGGACAAAGGATTGGGTAACGGAACATCGCTGATCATCATGATTGGTATTTTGGCTCGTTTTCCGCAAGCATTCGCTCAAGAATGGAGTACCCGTTTTTCTGCTAAAATGGCCGGCGGTATCCTCTGGATGCTCATTGAAATTTTGTTGCTAGTAGCCATTATTGTCGGACTGATCCTCTTTGTTCAGGGTACACGCAAAGTGCCCATCAGCTATGCCAAACAAATGGTTGGCAATAAACAACTGGGAGGAGCCCGTAACTTTCTTCCATTAAAAGTCAATGCGGCAGGTGTAATGCCCATCATTTTTGCACAAGCAATCTTATTCCTGCCAACCATATTCTCCGGGTTTCAAAATACTGGGTGGGCAAGACATTTTACCGATCAGACCAGCTGGATCTATATGGTTGTGTACACCGTACTGGTTATCGGCTTCACGTTTCTCTACACCGCGTTGATCTTTAACCCAAAACAAATGGCTGATGGTCTTCGTCAAAGCAACGGGTTTATACCGGGAGTAAAACCTGGTCAGCCCACGGCAGATTATATCGGTACCATCATGGACCGCATCACACTTCCCGGCGCGGTAATACTCGCCTTTGTAGGTATTCTGCCCGGTTTGATACAACTCGTTACTCGAGGTATGAACGCAGAAATGACACAAAACTTTTCTACCTTCTATGGCGGTACATCCTTGCTGATCATGGTGGGTGTCATTTTGGACACGCTGCAGCAAATTGAAACACAGCTTCTCATGAAACAATACGACGGACTGATGACCGGTGGAGGCAGAATTCAAGGTCGAACACCTGTGCCTTCCGGTATGTAACCTTTTGATAAACCCCGGAATACCGGGGTTTTATTTTATTACACTAATGTCATGATTCGTCTCAAAACCCTCGAAGAGATTGCACTGATGCAGCAAAGCTGTTTACTGGTTGGCGAAGCCCATGCAGCGGTGGTGCCTTATATCCAACCCGGTGTAACAACCAAGCGTCTCAATGACCTCGTCGAGGAATTTATTCTGGATCATCAGGCAACACCCTCTTTCAAACACTACCATGGTTATCCATTTGCCACCTGTATCTCAGTAAACGAGGCGGTAGTACATGGCTTTCCTGGCGATTATGTATTGAAAGACGGCGATATCATATCATTGGATATTGGCGTGTACAAACATGGTTTTCATGGCGATAGCGCGTACACGTATGCGTTAGCTGGGGTGGGTCCGGAAGTGATGACCTTGCTGAAAATCACCAAAGAGTCGTTGTATTGCGGTATTGAACAAGCCCGGGCGGGTAACCGGGTAGGCGACATCTCATTTGCCATCCAGGATCTCACAGAACGTAAACATGGCTATGGTGTTGTGCGGGAACTGGTCGGACACGGACTCGGCCGCGATTTGCATGAAGATCCGCAGGTGCCCAATTATGGCAAAAGAGGGGCAGGTCCACAATTGAAACCCGGTATGGTACTGGCTATTGAACCGATGATTAATCTGGGGACCAGAGCATTGAAACAACTGGAGGATGGCTGGACGGTGATCACCAAAGACCGTAAACCATCCGCTCACTTCGAGCATGACGTTTGCATCACCACAAGTGATCCATATATCTTATCATCATTTGAAGCCTTGGAAGCCGCTGAGAAAAAAAATCCAAACCTGGTTTGGTGTCATGGTGAATCAATATAGACGTTACTTACATTACAATTTTTGAGGATTGGCTGGACGTAAAACATTCGTTGTGATTGGAGGTGGTGCCGCCGGTTTTTTTTGTGCCGTCAATGCAGCCCGCCTGAATCCGTCTCTACAGGTGATTATTGTGGAAAAATCCGATAAGCTGCTCAGTAAAGTCAAGATCAGCGGTGGGGGACGTTGCAATGTTACCCATGGCCTGTACAAGGTGTCCGAACTCGTGAAACGCTATCCGCGAGGCACTGACCTACTGCAAAAATCATTGAAAACATTTGGTCCCGCCCAAACAGTTGCCTGGTTTGACGAAAGAGGTGTTACGTTGAAAACGGAAGAGGATGGCCGTATGTTTCCTGTCACAGATCGGTCGCAAACGATAATCGACTGCCTGCTAACCGAATGTGAAAAATATGAGGTTGATGTGCGTGTACAGATGCCCGTTATCAGTTTGGCTCGTCAGGGTAAATGCTGGATGGTAGGATTTAGAAACGGGGAGACGCTGATGGCCGATTATGTTTGTGTAGCCTGTGGAGGCTATCCAACGTTTGCGCAGTTTGCTTGGCTTCAGGATTTGAATCATGCTGTGGTTACGCCTGTACCTTCGTTATTTACATTTAATATACCTCATTCGCCACTGAAAGAACTGATGGGTGTTTCCGTGCCGGATGTAACCATTTCAATCGAAGGCACCGGTTGGAAACAGCGAGGCCCGATGCTGATCACCCACTGGGGGTTGAGTGGGCCGGCCATTTTGAAGCTCTCAGCCTATGCGGCGAGAGAACTACATGAGCGAAATTATTCGTTCACCATACGGGTTCACTGGGTTCCCGAATACCATGAAACGGCCCTCTACCATCAACTAACCCAATGGCGTACGGAAAAAAGCACCCAGAAAATAATCAATCGTAATCCGGTGCTATTGCCTTCCCGGCTCTGGGAATGGTTGCTCACGTTGGCGGGTATTACCGAAAACGATCGATGGGCCGACCTCCGCTCCAATGCTCAGCACACCCTGTGCCGTTTGCTCACCGGGCATTCTTTTAAGGTACATGGCAAAACCACCTTTAAAGAGGAGTTTGTGACGGCAGGAGGAATAGCCACCAGCCACATCAATCCACTGACCATGGAAAGCCGATTGCACCCGGGGTTGTATTTTGCCGGCGAAATCCTCAATGTAGACGGAATTACCGGTGGTTTTAACTTTCAGCACGCCTGGTCGAGCGGATTTGCCGTTGCACAAGCCTTAGCCTCGTTGAACAACGAATTGGATTAACTAACTTGCCAACCATGAAGCGGATTGACCGGTACATATTGTCGAGGTATCTAATCACCTTTTTTTTCTGCATCCTGCTCTTCACGCTGATTGCGGTGGTGATTGATGCCAGCGAAAAAACCGAGGATTTCAGCCGTTCCGGTTTATCATTCATGCAGCTCATCAGGGATTATTATTTGGGATTTATACCCCGTATTGATGCCATGTTGTTTCCGCTTTTTGTATTCATTTCGGTCATTTTTTTTACTTCTCGTATGGCCGGCAGAACAGAAATCATCGCCATTCTAAGCAGCGGTGTTAGCTTTCGCCGGTTTTTACTGCCATATTGGATTGGTGGTTTTATACTGGCTGCGCTTCTTTGGCTGGCCAACCAATTTGTTGTGCCGGTAGCTAACCGTAAATGGGCTGATTTTGAAAAAAAATATGTGGATGTAAACATGGCGCCGAACCCACAGAATACGACCTACAAACAACATATTTACTTTCGGGTAGACTCGGCTTCTTACGCCAATATTAAAGGCTATGATACCATTTCCCGTTCCGGTAGCAATTTGTCTATCTCCACTTTCACGAACGGAAAAATGACCTACAATCTCCGAGCCATGAGCTTTCGCTGGGATACGACAAGTAATAAATGGCAACTCAATAACGTCGTAGAAAGACGGTTCATGGATATTCGCGAACAGGTTACCTATTCGGCTATGCGGCTGATGAATTATTCATTCAAACCTATTGACCTCCGCAGGGATACTTATCTCAAAGATCAGATGACTACGCCGGAGTTGGATGCCTTCATCGAACTGGAAAAAATGCGCGGCTCGGAAATGCTGGGCACTTTGTTGATGGAACGGTATAACCGCGATGCGGTGCCCGTGTCAGTTCTTATTCTAACCCTGATAGGGGCCATTCTTTCCTCCCGAAAAGTTCGGGGAGGGAGCGGCTTTCACCTGGCGCTTGGTGTATTAATAAGCGTGGCCTATATCCTGTTTAGTCGGTTCACCCATGTCTTTGCATCTAAGAGTGACTTGCCGCCTTTGTTGGCAGCCTGGACACCGAATCTGCTGTTTGGTCTTTTGGCGGTTTACCTCTATCAAAAAGCGCC
>JBJTXG010000234.1:0-2160 GCA_046082125.1 Ferruginibacter sp.
CTAATACAATGGCACAGTAGGTTGCCGGTAGTTCATCGGCATTCGATCTAATTTTTTTCTTCGTAGCTACATGGATGTAAAGATTCAAACAAACGTTGGTCACAATGCTTAGTAGAACGGCTATGCCGCTATAAAGCAGAATCGGTTTGATTTGTTTATAAAACCTCATTAATAGCAACACTTACGGGATAATCAATACAGGACAACCGGTTTGAATATGATCATACAACTCATCTATTTCCTCGTTGGTTAGGGCTATACAACCCTGTGTCCAATCCGAGAAACGATGCAATTTGCCAAATCGAACCCATCGCTTAGCCAGACCGTGAATTTCAATACCGGATCCCGGGTCAACACCCTTCTTTTTGGCCTCTCTTTTGTCCTTTTCGTTTGGGTATGATAAAATGAGTGTTTTATGAAAGTTTGTTTGGGTGGTTTTGTTTTTGATGCTATATTGGCCTTCCGGTGTTCGTTTATCGTCTTTTTGCACTTTATGTCCTATTGGATTTCCGCCTAATGAAACGGTATAGGTTTTCAATAAGATATTATCCTGATAGGCCATCAGGCTCCGGCTTGATTTATCGATACAAATGCTATCTATTGTCACCGATATCTTGCTGATTGTTGGGCCTGTTTGTTTTTCAATATAGTCCGGCAGTTTTTTTTCAGGGTAGTACATGTAGATGACAAGACCTGCCAGTAAGATAAACAACCCAACGAACGTAAACAGCACTCCTTTTTTTAACATAAACAGTGTTGTTGAAAGATTTTTTTTCAACATACCTAAAGTAACAAACAAAAAATAGCCATCCGCGAAAGCGCTTGTTTTTAACAAGAAATTGAAGCTACTTCACCATCACGACTTTGTAATAGAGTGGATTGTTCATCGACCGAATTTCCAGGTAGTAAGTACCCGTTGGTAAAGAGTTGGTATGAACCGTTGACCGGCCGTTGAGGTTTTTTTGAATGAGCACTTCCTGACCAGACGCGGAGTAAAGTATAATATCAAATGAGCTGCTGAGGCCGTCAATGATAAAATATCCGTCAGCCGGGTTTGGGTAAATGGTTACGGTCGAGGCCGGATTGGGGTTTCCCTCGTTGGTGCAACCGTTGTGATGGGTTAGATGGCTGGCGGTATCGATGATGATAGTTGTATCGCCGGGCTGATAAGGGGCCACGTTGAAATAGATCAGCATCATTTCATCATCGGTGCCTTCGCCTTGTTGTACATCCTGCGGCGGAAAATTTGGATTGTGACTATTAGCCGATGTATTGTCGTATGTAGCTTCACCGTATAGTACGCTGCCTGCCGGAATCAGGATTGGTTTCTGAAACTGATAAAACCCTTGCCAGTGAAAATCCCATTCCGGGATATCAACCAGATGAATCGTATCTCCGTTCGGTTTGATACAATAGGATTTTATTTTTTTGCCAAGCAGATGCATGTGCGGCATTATGCCGGTTACTGTTCGGTTAGTCGGCACTGTTAGTTGACTGTAAAACGTTTTGACTGTATTAGCCGGAATAAATAAAGGGCCGTTGGTAAGAGATGTGTTATGGTTCAGGGCTGCAACAGTCGTCATGTTTCGAAGCGTGCCGGGTCCGTATCGGATACGAATCTGGGTACTGTCTGTTTGATTGGAAATGCCGCCGGGGTAATGAATCTGCAGGATAATGTAAGAACGGGGCAACACCAGCACGCCAAATCCAGGCGGGTACCTGAAAATACCCTGACCCGGTGTGTAACCGGTAATGAGTCTGGATGTTGGCGAACCGGTACCACCAAAAGCGGTGTAACCGGGTAAGGGGTCATTGTTGTCGAGCTGTAACGGGATGGATGAGCTGTCCTGAAAAACCAATACATGGTGCACGATTTCGCGGTTGCCGGGTACTACTTCTATTTCACGAATAAATTGCTGGCTTGAGTTATTGATCGGCAGCACAAATACACGGTAATGATCATTGGTTGTATTGACCGTATACGAAGGTATTTGTAACACCTGATCGGGACTGGTCATTTGATAATCATTGGAGTAAACAGGCGGCACGGGAATTTGATTGGCGTCTCCCAGCGGCGCAAAATTGTTGACCCATTGCATGATTTCATCTTTTTCATGTTGTGTCAGGGTGTTGGCATGGGCATATTGTTGTTTTTCCTGT
>JBJTXG010000235.1:0-3369 GCA_046082125.1 Ferruginibacter sp.
TTTTAAGCAAAAAAAATGTTAGGATACAGGTTGTGTTGGAGAGTTTAACATTTACTCGTTGTAAAAACGTGGACTTTGACAAGACAAGTGAAGACTGGGCTCAAAATGAAACCGGTTTTCTAGTTTCCGTAACGGACTCATCTTATCTTTATTTCGAAAACAAAGACAGCAACATACATTGTATCAATAAAATAACTCCCACACAAGAAGGGGTACCATTTTCAGCCACTTTGGCAATAAAGCAACTAAATGGGGCCGCCAATACCACGTATGGATTTTCATTCGCTTATAAAGATCAAGAAAATCAAGGTCAGTTTTTAATCAGTAATGATGGCCGTTTTGCCATCCTATTTTTTATTCGGGGTGAGGAAATCATTTTACAAGATTGGACAAAAACTGACTATATCCTAAAAGATTCGTTCAATAAACTAACCATCAGAAATTTTGACGATATGGTGACGTTTAAAATTAATGATCAAAAAGTTAGGACTTTTCCGGCGCTTACTATGGACAACACCCGATTTGGCTTTACTGCGAAGAGCCCCTCTAGCTTTCTTATCGAAAGGATTTCGTATGTAGAGAAATTTGATGAGGCCACTTCAAAGAAAATGTTATCCTATGTTAAAGAAGATGAGCAGAATATAGCGGATGATGAAGACGATGAATGGAAAGGTTCCGGATCCGGATTTTTTATTGATAAACGTGGATTTATTGCAACGAACTACCATGTTATTGAAGATGCCAAAGCCATACAAATCGAATTCTTTCAAAATGGAGTCAAAAAAGTATACCGTGCAGAAACTGTTCGTGTAGATGAAGACAATGATCTGGCCATTATTAAAATCACCGATCCTGCTTTTGTTCAGACCAATGATATCCCATACTTCTTTTCCGCTGACCTCAAAGATCAAGGCACTGATGTTTTTGCATTGGGTTATCCTTTATCTGAACTGATTGGTGAAAATATTAAATTCACAGACGGAAAAATCAGTGCGCTTTCTGGTGGCGACGGCCAGGTCAATAAATATCAGATTACAGTACCTATCCAACCCGGAAACAGTGGTGGGCCACTATTCGACAAAAAAGGCAATCTGGTAGGCATCACCTGCTCGAGACTGAATAAAAAATACGAAGCCGAAAATGTCAATTTCGCCATAAAAACATCCTATTTGAAACAGCTAATTGACATCTTGCCAGACAACATCGAATTACCCAAAAATCGAAGTATTTACTCAAAAAAACTAACCGATAAAATTAAAATCCTTTCGGATTTTATACCAATCATCAAAGTCAAGTAAGCATACCCCTTTTAGCCTATCTTTACGTCATGGAGGTATCCATAGAGCCCTCGTGGAAAAAACTATTGGAAGGTGAATTTAATAAGTCCTACTTCCACGAATTAGTCCTGCACATCAAAAATGAAATTCGTTCAGGAAAGATCCTATTTCCACCGGGGCCTCTTATTTTCAATGCGTTCAACAGCACCCCGTTTGATCAGGTAAAAGTAATCATCATCGGTCAGGATCCTTATCATGGTCCTGGACAAGCACATGGCCTGAGTTTTTCCGTTCCGGATGGTGTAAAGCCGCCGCCATCTTTGGTCAATATTTTCAAAGAAATTAAACAGGATATTGGACTTACCATGTCTTCTGGCAAAGGAGACCTGAGCCACTGGGCCAGTCAGGGTGTATTATTACTCAACGCTGCTTTAACCGTTCGATCCGGTGAACCATTTAGTCACGCCAATATAGGCTGGAGTATTTTTACGAATGCGGTGATTGAACTCCTTTCGAAAAATAAATCGGGATTGGTTTTTTTATTGTGGGGTCGCTTTGCACAAGAAAAAAATGCGCTGATCAACGACAACCACCACCTGATTCTTACCGCGGCACATCCCTCTCCGTTTTCAGCAGACAAAGGATTTTTCGGATGTGCTCATTTTTCCAAAACCAACGCATTTCTCATAAAACACGGACTAGACCCAATTGACTGGCGGTTATAATGAACTGACACTTTGCCGTTCAATGCCATTTAAATGAGTATTTTTGATATTCTGTATAGAAATTATCTGTCACTGTCAAAACAATCTTTTTAGCATGAAACAACTCTTACCTATTTTCTGTTGCTTAATCGTAAAAACAGCCAATGCTCAATCAATAACTAAAAATCATTTTACTTTTAGTGGATATGGTGAAATGTATTACAGTTTTGATTTCTCCAAGCCGAGCGATCATAACAAACCCGCATTCTTGTACAACCATAAAAGACATAATGAATTAAACGCAAATCTCCTGCTGGCCAAGGCCTCTTATCAAGATGATATGGTACGGGCTAATGTAGGAATCATGACCGGCAACTATGCCCAATACAATTTAAGTGCAGAACCAACCTGGGCCCAATTTATTTACGAAGGTAACATTGGGGTAAAGTTATCGAAGAAACATAATACCTGGTTGGACGCCGGTATCCTGCCTTCACACCTCGGTTTTGAAAGCGCCATTGGTGCTGATTGCTGGACACTGACACGTGGATTATACGCTGAAAACTCCCCTTATTTTGAAACAGGTATCAAGCTATCGAATACATCTAAAAACGGAAAATTATTGGTTGCTGCTATGTATCTGAACGGATGGCAACGTATAAAAAAACCAGATGGTATTCAAAAACCTTCCTGGGGCTTTCAGATCAATTATAAAGTAGCTGAAAACTTACTTCTCAATTACAGCAATTTCATTGGAACTGATAAACCAGACAGCCTACAAACCAACCGTCAATTCCATAATGTATATGCTCAATACGACCCCACCGACTGGCTTGGCATTTTGGTCGGGTTTGATATTGGCAGCGAAAAAGCCATCAATGGGAAAAACAACCTTTGGTATTGTCCGGTGCTCATTGTCAAACAAAAATTATCAGACAAAACCACCCTGACCTTCCGTGGAGAATATTTTTATGACCGTGATCAAGTGATTATCTCCACATCGACGACGAATGGATTTCAAACATTTGGTTTATCAACCAACCTGGATGTCGATATTACTGAAAAGGTAAAATGGCGGTTAGAAACTAAAATGTACAATTCTAAAGACAATATTTTTTCTGATAACAGCAACAAGAATCAGTCCGTAACTTCAGCGCTTTGCATCAAACTCTAAGGCATAGACCAACTACTCAATTGCCTATATGATACCGTGTCCATTTTCATAAAACCGTTTCGTACTGTTTACAACCGAACGGCATAGCGCACAAAGAGATGGGTGGCTTTCAGTTGACCATCAAGGATTAATTGTATTTGACCAGATCAAGTTTTTGTGACTATACACATCATCCAGTTTGAGATCATACGGGTTGGTGGCATTTCCGGCATCC
>JBJTXG010000236.1:0-5114 GCA_046082125.1 Ferruginibacter sp.
CGGCCTCACAGAGCACTTTGACCGCGTCGGGTTTTGAGCCGTTGGTATTGATGTTGATACTGCCCTGTTGCGTATGTTTCCGTATTTCGATAATGGCATCGCGGATGGTTTCCCACATCAGCAGGGGTTCACCCTCACAGCCCTGTCCAAAACTAACAATTGGAAACGGAGCGGTTTGCAGGTGCGGAACGGTAAACTCTACTATTTCTTCAACGGTTGGTTTGAACGTGAGTCGATCTTGTGTGCTCACAATCGATTCTGATTCGGGCTGAAAAGAAATACAACCGATGCAATTGGCGTTGCAGGCCGGCGACACAGGCACGGGACACTCCCATCGGCCCATGGCCAGGTTGCGGGCAGCAGGACAAGTATAGGTCATGCAACAGTTTTCCATCAAATGCGTGACTAACCGATTATTCGGATAGGCAGACAGAAGCAGGTTATGTCCGTTTTCAATCTGTTGATCATCGTACCCGGAGCATTCCTGACGGATATCCTGTTCAATGCGTACAGCCGATACCCAGATTCCGTCGTTCGTCCATCCGGCAGCCGTGTAACAAAACAACGGCAAGGTTGGCGCATCGGGCAAGGTTTCATAGGCTGCTAGAAAAAGGCCGGTATGAGCCGGCGGAATAAACGCAGCAACGGCCCAGCCCTTTTCACAGAGTCGCATATCACCGGTTTCCACATCGATACCAATTCCACGACGACCGGGCAGTTCATAGAGTTGACCGCCGTCAGGTAGCGGGATCCATTGATCTTCCGGAACGGGCAATGCGTCCCAGCCGCTTCGGCCGGTTACATAGAGACTGGTATCTTCAAAGATATTTCCCTGACAGTCGGAGTATAGTAAGTATGGGGAAGGCATCGTGTAAAAGGTTTGGGATGTTTGGAAGGTTTGGGAGGTTTGGGAGATTTGGAAGATTTGGGAGATTTGGAAGATTTGGGAGGTTTGGAAAAAATTCATCTTACCCTTCTTGATCTACTAAACGTACTTAACCTACTCAACCTGCTTTATTTTATCTCTTGCAAATGTATTGAACGCGTAGGCATCCAGCACGGGGTTGTCTTTTTCAGCAATCCGAAATTGCATCAGTTTATTGTTTTTCAGATCAATCGTTAAGATACCATCTTTCAGCAACAGGTTATCCACCTCGCTCCAATTCAGTTTTTGGGCCGGAATGGAGGGATACACAATACCGGCATGATCAACGATAACCAATAATGTTCGAATGGCCATCAAGGCCAGCAAGGATACGACCATCAGCGACATACCGGCCAGGACAAACCCGAGCATGAACCAACCAGTACTGGAAATCAGGATACCGGCAATCATTCGATGGCTGTGACGGTCTTGGCCCTTTTTCGAAAAAAGCCAAAGCAACAAAGGGGCGGATGTAGCACCGATAGCTCCGGTTATCATGTAGCCGGTGAGCGAGTCAGTGGGCATGCGGAACTTGAACAAAGAAAGCATGACAATATTGATCAGGCTAATCAACAGCAACAGTATCCGATAGGTTTTAATCTTATCGTTGGGCAGGGTGATCGTGAATTTATCCATTGGTTGTATGACTAGCCGCCAACAGATTGCAAAGTTTATACAGGGCCCGGGCCCCTACGTTTTCATCCCATTCATTGCTGCTGACGCCCACCTCATTTAAATCGAATCCAACGATTTTTTTCCCGGCGTGGTGTAATTGATGAAATAGATAAAAAACCTGTTCGAGTTCCAGGCCACCGGGAACCGGCGTTCCGGTATTGGGGCATAATTTGGGGTCGAGTCCATCGATATCAAAACTGATAAAGACATGCGCTGGCAAGGCTGCTATAATTTCATCGGTAATTTTCTTCCACGACTCTCCATCAAATTGTCGGCGTTTCATGTCCCGGTCGAAAAACGGCTTTATGCGATTCGATTGTGATTGCATGAAGGCCGCTTCTTCGTCGCAGTAATCACGGATACCTACCTGAACCAGTTGGCTGACTGCAGGAATTTCCATAATCGTGTTATACATAACGGACGCATGTGAATAATGAAAACCTTCATACGACTTCCGTAAATCACAATGCGCATCAATTTGCAGGATACCGAATGACGGATATTTTTCTCCGATTGCCTTGAAGAAACCATAGGGCGTGCTGTGATCGCCGCCCAGCATGCCGACCAACTTGCCTTTTTGCAGCAAATCAGCTGTTTGTTCGTAGACCCAATTATTCAGAAAAAAACCGCCTTCATTGATTTCCCGAAGGGTTTTAGTCATGAACTTGTGATTATCAATGCATTCACCCTGAGCTATAAAGTTAATGTACAGCTCTGCTTCCTTGCGCAAATAGTCACTCTTGATCAAGATTTTTTTGTCTGTGGGCCGCATGTAGTACCCAATTTTCCACATTTCCGGGTAGTCGGGATCATAGAGATCTACCTGCAAGCTTGCATTCAGGATATGATCCGGTGAGCGAGACGTTCCGGCCCGGTAACTAACGGTGACCTCCCAGGGTACGGGCAGAATTACCAACCCGGCATCTGTTTCGTTGGTTGGTAATCCGAAAATATTATTGTTGGGATTGCCCACCGAGTTGGGGTCAAACCCCGCCGTTTCCATGCTCATGAATAAAATTATGGACACAAAGATAATCGAACAAAGGGAATGAATTCGTGTTGATACAGAGAACCAATTGAACTACCTTTGCCAAAAGGAATACCCATGAAAAAAACCCATATCGTACTCCTGGTTGGTGTCGCCTTGTTGATAGTCAGTTTACTGGTTTTTTCTGCCGATTTTTCTACGTATGACAGTATCGAATCCGCTAAAAAAAAGCCGGATACCTTCGTGCACGTGATTGCATCACTGGACACCACGGCTCCCGTTCAGTTTGATCCAATCAAAGATCCCAATTTACTCGTTTTTGCTGCCAAAGATTCCCTAGGCGGGGGCATGACAGTAATCTACAAAAAAGGCAAACCGGCCGATCTCGAAAAAAGTTCGCGATTAGTCCTGAAAGGCCGCTGGAAAAACGATCATTTCGAATGCCAAGATATCTTACTCAAATGCCCGAGTAAATACAAAGACGAAAAACAGAACATCCAAAAAGACATTGAACAGCAGTATCCCACGGGAACACAGCAATCATAACCACTATGGACTTTACAGGCGAGCATTTACTACCCGGACAGATTGGTCATTTTTTTGTAATCACCGCCCTGGTTGCGGCCCTTCTCTCCTGCGTAGGTTATTATCTTGCCACGCGGCTCCCTGTTGATCATCCTGAGAAACAAATCTATATTCGATTTTCCAGTGTCTGGTTCATCATTCACCTGATTAGCATACTGGCTGTTTTTTCCTGTTTATTTTACATCTGCTACCACCATTATTTCGAATATCATTATGCCTTCAAACATACGTCCAAGGAATTGTTGCCCAAATACCTGCTGGCCAGCATTTGGGAAGGACAGGAAGGTAGTTTTCTCCTCTGGACCATCTGGCACGCCCTATTAGGCTTGTTGTTCATCATCACCCAACGAAGAAAAAGCAATACGTGGGAGGCGCCTGTCATGGCTTTTATTTGTTCGGCACAAGTATTTTTAACCCTGATGATTTTAGGTGTATACCTCGGTGATATCCGAATTGGCAACAGTCCGTTCACCTTCACGCGAAATGAAATTACAGCGCCGATATTTGCTCGTGCGGATTATCTTAATTTTCTGCAAGACGGCATGGGGCTTAATGTGCTACTACGGAATTACTGGATGGTCATACACCCCCCCGTGTTGTTTCTTGGCTTTGCGTCCACGATCATACCGGCCGCCTTTGCCTGGGGTGGATTCGTTCGTAAAACATACGGCGAGTGGGTGAAGCCAGCCTTATCATGGGCTTTGTTTAGCTTACTGGTTCTGGGAGTAGGCATCATGATGGGTGGTAAATGGGCTTACGAATCACTCAGCTTCGGAGGATATTGGGCCTGGGATCCCGTAGAGAATGCTTCCTTTGTACCCTGGTTGCTTCTGGTAGCCGGCATCCACACCATGTTGATTTATAAAAGTACCGGACGAAGCCTAAAGGCCAGTTATATCTTTATTGCTCTCTCCTTCATTTTTATTCTGTATTCCACCTTTTTAACACGAACGGGCATTTTGGGCGATACCTCTGTACATGCCTTCACGGAGGCGGGCAGCGTGATCAATATACTGATTGGTGCCTTTGTTTTATTTTATTTTTTCTTACTGGCAGTTCCTTATTTCTTCCATACCGGCAAGATACCTGTCATGCATGAAGAGGAAACCACCGATTCGCGTGAGTTCTGGATGCTGTTGGGTTCACTCTTGATTTTCTTAACGGCCATGTACATTATCCTCGTTACATCGCTGCCTGTATACAACAAAACGCCGGGTATCAAAACATTGATTGCCTCTTGGAACGGAGGTCCGCTGGCTTCCCCGGAGGATCCGGAGTTTCAGTACAACAAGGTTATGATACTGGTGGCAATCCTCCTTGGCGTTTTTACCGGTATCACCCAGTTTTTCCGGTATAAAAAAACCCCGAGGGGCGCGTTTTTCCGGCCGCTGATTATACCAATCATATTATCGCTGTTAATGGCCGGCTGTTTGATGTGGTTGGTCGGTCTCGATTACCGGCAAAAAGGAATGGGCTTCTTGATCGCACTCTACGCCGGTTTTTTTTCACTGCTTTTTTCAATAGTGGCTAATGCACATTACCTGGCCGCAGTTCTGAAAGGACGCCTCGCCCATGCAGGTGGATCCATTACCCATATAGGTTTTGGCATTATGATTGCCGGCATGATATTCACCAGTTCAAATAAGAAAACCATTAGCGACAGTCGTGTTAATGGCATCAATCTGCCCGTAGGCGTTGATCCGATGACAAAGAAAAAAGATGACCCAAAAGAAAACCTTACTTTGTTACGAAGTATTCCAACCATGATGGGCGAGTATCGGGTGACATATGAAGGAGACTCAACCGGGCACGAGGCAACTCGTGTATTCTACAAGCTGCGATTTGAAAACACGCGTAACCAATCCGTTTTCTACCAATATCCGGATGTCTACCTGATGAAAGACAATTCCATGAGCAGTAATCCGGATACCCGCTCTTACT
>JBJTXG010000237.1:0-4905 GCA_046082125.1 Ferruginibacter sp.
TCATTTTCCGACCCATGCACGAAGACATGCTCATACATCATTTGCCATCTATCAAAGGGGTATTGCTGGACTGTTATCTTGAGAGCGGATGGTATCGATATGGCTCCGGTGTTTTTACAACCAGCACCTACATTAGTAAAGAAACATCTGCCCATCCGGTCTGGTGGTTGCGCTACAGGGTTGATGCCGTGCAGATTGACCGAAAGGTAAAATCCATTCTTAATAAGGCAAGCGGGATGTCTCTGGCTGTCCGCCCGTTCTCATTAACCGCCGAGTTGGAACAACTTCATGATCAATACTATTCATCGATCAGCTTTCCAACCAATGAAAGTATTGCCGACCTGATGGAGGATGTATATAATTGTGTGTTTGACTCGCAGCTTATCGAGGTTCGCGACGGAAATACGCTGATCGCGGCCGGGATTTTTGATTTGGGAAAGAACAGTATTGCCGGCATCAAAAATATTTTTGACCCGTCTTATTCGAAATGGTCTCTTGGAAAACGGTTGATGATTGAAAAGTGGCGATTCTGTTTAACGAACCAGGTTGAATGGTATTACCCAGGATATATCATTCCGGGCATCAGCACATTTGACTATAAGCTTTTTTTAGACAAAGAAGCCACGGAGGTGCTTTGTCCGGACACACAACAATGGCAGCCCTTTTCTTTTTTCATGGAAAAGCACCGTGATGCAATGCCATCCATCAAGCGCTGATCACAAATCACACAGGCCTATTGTACCCATCTTACTAACGTCCGATCTAATTCAATTTTTTTCATTTGGCCGGTTTCGCCTCGTATGATGTAGTGTTTAGCAAGATCTTTTCCGATACAATCTTCCAATACGCGTTTGATGCGGGAGATTTTCTGACTGGCCGACTCGCTTAATACATCGACCAGGACTGTAATGCGGCTTTTCATTTCCTCATGTGTTCCGGAGTTGGAGATAACAACATACAAATCCAACAAGAGTGCCTTGTGGTCAGTAAGATTACTCAAATAGATTCCTTCCGGTTCTTTTAAGAACAAGAGGTAAAGCGCTTTTTCGAGGGGGCGCAATTTAATTTCCACCTCATCGAAATCGGTTAAAAATAACCGGTACTGACGCGTTATCGTCAATCGGCTTAACGGCAATGTCTGCCTACTGTTTTGAGCAAATAACATGCTGTCCCGCAATGATTCCATCAGTCGGCGTACATGTTGAATGATGGATGGCGAAATTTTCCCCTGCAATAACCGCATGCAATTCACACAGATGTCGGCCGTACGCAATTTCAAGATCACATCTTGCTTGTCCATGCAAAAATCATTCATACAACCGATCGGACGTTGGTGCACGTAGTGGTCCAGATCGGTGATACGGGAGAACTGGTGTTTTCGAAAAAGCAAGGCCAATACCTCATAGGCAATAGGAACCGCGGGTGGACAATCGATAAAAAGCGGCCAGTCGGCAGTATGTACAAAGCCATTGAATGGATTGTTTTCATCCAGCACAGCAAACCAGTTTTTGTCGTTCGGGATGTCTGTCAACAAAATCACGAAACAATCAGCATCCAGTTGGTTTGTTTTTCGAAAAGAATCACAAACGCGAAAAAGACCGCTCCAGGATGCGGGATGCCGCCTATGCAAAAACCCGTTGGCGATTAAACCTGTGGCCAGATCGGAATCGGGTTCTTGCGTTTCGGTTACCATGATAGACCCACCAGGGCCTGTATGAACTCCGTCTTCTTTTCCAAAAAAAGTAATTTGACCCGGAACAGCGCGTAACAGCTCGAGGACCCTTGTGAATACAACGGAAGACATTTCGGGCGACTTAATCAGATGGACGTTCATATTCAAACAAATAGAAAAATACAACAAAGCAATGAGATGTGTTAATCGTTATCATAGAGATCACCAAGATCGTCTCCTCGTTTTTTCTTATCAATATACCGACTCATTGATTGACTAAGTTTGTCCCAGACCTCTTCGGCCATAGATGCCTTTGAAAATACAAAACTGTTTTTTCGGTGAATGTTCATTGTTTCTGCTACCGAGGCGGCATCAAATGTGGCGCCAATGAAGCTGAAGGTCCATCGACCGGTTTTTTCCAGTCGGGCAATTTTTTCATTTATCTGCGCCAGACCATATCTGGTTGAACTGTTTTCATAACCATCGGTAATAATGATTACTACGGCGGTTGTATCTTCTGCTTGATTCACTTTTTTTTCGAGCATCTCGATGGTTGATCCAACAGCATCATAGAGCGACGTACACCCTTGGGGAATATAATCCATTAGGGAAATCGGACGAACATCAGCTGCGGGAATAGCCACAAACCGATGAAAAACATCAATATTGAACAGGGTTAAACCCGTTCGTATTTCCTGATCCGGATTTTTTTGATCGATAATTTTAATGTGCTGCATTTGTTCGTTGATGCCCGTTATAGTTTGGTCTATACAATCGGCCATAGATCCGCTTTTATCGACAATAAGATGATAAAGTGTTTTTTTAGTTGACTGGTTCATGATTTGTTTTAGTTAGGTTTTTATAATCAGTTGGCAATGGTTAAATAAAGCGCATCTGGATAATGTCCGCCGAACACATATTCGGTTACCGGACAAAGCCAAAAGATGTGTTCATGCGGCTGTTCCATTCGGTAATACATGCCATAGGAGACGGGTGCGTGTCCTGTCGTAAGCAGTCGATCGGGGTTTAGTCCTTGTTGAAGCCGTTTGGCTACATGTGTGAATCCATCGAAGATGGTTTCTGAAAACCGAAGGGTTACTTCATCGCGTTGATTTGACAAAGAATCGAGCAGCGTATCCGATCCGTCAATCATTAACAAATTCGCACGGGTGCCCAATCCGGCCGCTAAAAAATCGGGCAAGTCAATGTACCAACATCCTTGTTCTTTGTAAAAGCGTTTTGTGTGTACCATATTCATTTTATTTGGTTAAGAATATGGCTGCAAATTGCTGGCAAGGCGCCGGTTATTTAAAAACTTACAAGCTTGTAATGGCTATATCTATCCGCAATAGCAGACACAATCGCTCGTCGTACACCTTGTGTTTAAAACAGCGAACCCTGACCATGTCGACTGAGCGTATTCAGTTGTTTCAGACAGATCCGCCAATAGGCACTAAACGAGGGATAGTAACCCTGGACACCTTGGAACAGCCAGTCCCGCTCTTCTGCCGGACCTATAAAATGGTTGGTCGTTGGGTGTTTTTTATAGACAAACATCGCACCGGGGAATTGCTTGGCCAACTCGCCGAACGAGCCCCGGAAGATCATTAGGCCGGGTATTTGACTGGCCAGGTACAACAGCCAACTCATCACACGCGGACTTACTGGATGTTTGGCAAAATGATCGGGCTCCAGGAGTAAAACCCGTAAGCCCTCTTCGTTGGCATGCCAGTCGGGATCGAGGTTGAAGCTCGTATAAATCAGTACCCGATTAGCTTTTTTTCCGTCCGGAACGGTTGTTTCAATAGATGCTGTTTCCAAATTGGGCCGTATGGTTTTTTGGAGCACCGGTGGACAGTCCATCGACGCGAGGGTTTCATAAGAGGTGTGTAAAAATCCCGATTGCTGATTCGAGCCGGTATACCGATTGATATTTTCCTGATTGGCATAATATTTTTTAGCGGCAAATGAGCCCGAAACCCACTGCCAGCTGAGTGCATTGCTGGCCGGATCGCCGTCGAGCAGATGATAATACATCCATCGGGCGGGCGTGAGCCAGTGAGCCTTGCCAACGTTGCAACAAATGGAGGCCAGGTACATGCGCAGGTGATTATGCATATATCCGGTTTCGAATAAAAGCCGAATGCCTTCATCGATGACTTCAATGTCGGTATTGGCCATATAAACCGCTTCGGGCAAATCGTGATGTGCTACCGGTTGTTGGGGGTATTTCAGATCGGTAAAAATTAAATCGCCCTTGACTTCCCAAACCCGCTGAAAATACTCGCGCCAGGCAAGTTCCTGGATAAACTTTTCGCAGTCCGCCAGCCGGTAGGAAGACAATACAATCTGTGCCAATGTGCGGATGCTGACCACACCCCTGGAAATGAACGGCGACCATCGGGTAACCGATCCCGTTATAAAATTTCGTGTAGCGGCGTAGCGTATTGGATTAAACCGTTGGGCTTGATCCAGAATATCATTCTTCGTAAGTGAAAAAAAATCAGGCGGCATGTTTGTTTTTATTTTTTCGGCAACGGTCACTGCAATATTTCACTTCTTCCCATACCTGTTTCCATTTTTTTCGCCAGGCAAACGGCCGATTGCAGACAAGGCAGGTTTTCTGTAGTCGATTTTCTTTTTTCACGCTTCGCATATCAGTCGTTTAATGTCAACAAAAAGGCATCGGCTGTTTGGAGATGATTTTTTCTTTTTTCTTCTGGCATTTTATCCCAGGTGCGAACCAGCATACCTAATCGGGGGTTTTGCAGAAAAAAAGAACGGTGCACGTGCATGAACCGCCAAAACAAGGCATCCCAGACCGCTTGCCAGGATCCTTTCGGATAATCACTCATTTTCATCAGGTAGTTACTGCCGCTGATATAGGGTTTGGTTGTCATTAATCCGCCATCGGCAAACTGCGTCATGCCATAGATATTCGGCACCATCACCCAATCGTATGCATCTATAAAAAAAACCATAAACCATTCGTATACTTCGTTCGGATCAAACTCGCACAGCAACATAAAATTCCCCAGCACCATCAGTCGTTCAATATGATGACAATAACCGGTTTTCAACAGTTTTTTAATAGTCCGGTCGATGGGATCGATACCGGTTGTTCCATCCCAGAAACATGGCGGTATTTTTCGGGAGAAGCCCCAATAATTTTTAGTACGTTGTTCAACGCCTTTCTCTTCATAGATCAGCCGTATAAACTCGCGCCAGCCGAT
>JBJTXG010000238.1:0-4654 GCA_046082125.1 Ferruginibacter sp.
GAATTTTTGGCAAGGGTAGAGGCGTTAACGCGCAGATTACGAACTTCTGTGCCTCCAGCTTGCCTTGACTATGGCGTATTAAAAATTACGAGTGGCGGAAAGTCCTTTCGGAAAAAACCAACTTCTTTCAAGATTGTACTCAATAACCTGCATGAGGGCGCTAACGCCGATGAAGACGGCGATACGCAGACGACAGGAGGCCCCGGTATCGCAGATGAAGTACTGCTTAATCAACTGAAAGACCTTCGGAAAAAAGTAGCGCGGGAAAAAAATCTGCCACCCTTTGTTATTTTCCTGGAATCATCCTTGGAAGATATGGCCACCATGTTTCCTACCTCGACTCAAGATCTCGAAAAGATTAGCGGCGTTAGTAAGGGAAAAGCCATCCGATACGGCAAACCTTTTGTTGAATTGATTAGCCGGTATGTAGAAGAAAATGATATTATCAAGCCCGATGATTTTGTGATGAAATCGGTGTTGAATAAAAAAAGCGATAAGATTTTCATCATCCAGAATGTAGATAGAAAAATCCCCCTCGAAACGATTGCCAAAAACAAAGACCTCCGTATCGATGAGCTGCTTGAAGAAATGGAGTCCATCGTAGCGAGTGGCACAAAATTAAATCTCAACTACGCCATCGATGAAATGGTAGACGAATATGAACAGGATGAAATCATCGAGTATTTCAAAAACTGCGAAACATCTTCGTTGCAAATCGCTCAAGAAGAATTAGCCGACAGCCAATTCAATTGGGAACAGTTGAAAATCATGCGTATTAAGTTTCTGTGTGAGTACGGAAACTGATTTGATGTGTACACCAATTAAAAATCCCGGTTTAAACCGGGATTTTTTTTAAGCTGTATTGATCCTAAATCAATATTTAACGAATCGAGATTGGATGGTTTTTCCATTGGCATTAAACACCCGAATCATATACACACCGGCCGGCAGCTTTGAAACATCCACTTGGTTGTTGCCTTGTACAGAACGACGCGTTATCATACAAACCCCATTAGCATTGTAAACACCGATTATTGAGTTGATCGCGATGCCCTCCAATTGTATGTTTAGTTTGTCTTGAACGGGGTTGGGGTAAATAAACGATTCAGTCGACTTGCCTGATGCGTTGAACTTGGCCGTCACTGGCGGACAACCCGATAATACGTTGTTGGTTAGTTTGGATGCCCTGTAAAGGCCGAATCCACAGGAAGAGGAATACCTTAAACGCACGCTATCTCCTGCAGTAGCTGCCGCATTGCTGGTATAGCTGACTCTGATGATTTTACCAGTGAGTGTTCCGGAGTCCAACACGGCATTGCTCCCCAGCGCTCCGGTAAACGACCATTCATATGCTGTGGCCGGCGCATAAGCCGATGTACCTCCCGGTAAGGATGGTGCAGCATAACGATAGATTCGGTTGCCACACACGGTGGTTTGAATGGGTGTGATGGTGATGAATCCGGGTGCCAACGGAGGATTGAGTTTAGGTATGGAGAATTTCACAGCCCGTGTAGCACCTAATCCGCAAATGCTGTTGTACTGTGCTTTGATGCTGTCGCCCAAAACAGTATTGTTATCACTCGTGTACCTGATGACAATTATTCTGGATGTGAGTGATCCCGAATCAATGGTGCTGTTCAATGCCACATTACCAGTCAGCGTCCATTGATAACCGTTAGGTTGTACCTGGTTGAGTCCGACGGTCGGGTAAACGGGCATGGTAAGCCGATAGGTTCTGTTACCGCACGTATTGTTATTGATAGCAGTAATGGTGATGGAGCCCGGTGCTGCCGGAGTGTTTAAGGCAGGCATACTGATTCTTAATCCCCGATTGGGACTATTGCCGCAAGCAGACGTATATGCAACATAAATGCTGTCCGTCACCGATGTGGCTGCATTGGAAGGATATTTTACAACAATGGTTTGTGAATTTACTGTGCCTGAATCGATGATGGCTTGTAAGGGGATAGGATTACTAAATGACCAAATATAGCCAGTAGCTGCCGCTGTGGATGATCCGGCCTGAGGCAGAGGCGGTGCGCTGTAACGATATCTTCTTTCATTACAAACATTGGTAATCAGCGGGGTGACTGTAATACTCAAAGGACGAGCCGGTGGCGTCAATGCCAGATTGATAAGTTTGGCGGATTTTTTCGGTCCGTTGCCACAGCTGTTATAAGCGCGTACCCAAATGCTGTCGGTAATGAAAGCCGCATTGTTGGTCAGATATTTCAATCGGATAATTCTCGAACTGTTGATATCACCCGAATCAACCAGGATGGGTCCGCCACCACCACAAGTAATCGGTATCGTCCATTGGTAACCGATAGTGTTGTTGGTGATTGCCGCCGTGTATCGATATATGCGGGCATTACAGGTGTTGCTGACGAGTGTTTGTGTAAGGAAAGAAGGTGCAGCAGGCGCATTACCCGCCAATACGACCAGATGAAGGGTGACGACAGAATCACACCCGGTTGTGGCAACGAGCGTGTCGTTGTAAAATCCAGTTGTATTTAGTGATAAGCCCTGCCACAAATATGGCAATTGACCACTGCATACTACCTGCTGTATGGTATCGTAAACCGGAGGTATCACCGAAACCGTAGCCATGGTGGAAAAATAATCCGGGGCCCCAGGACATTGTCCTGCTATCAAATCAGTAAGAATATAATCGGTGGTCTGAGTAGGGCTCACGGTAATGCTTACACTATTTCCAGCAGTACTGAATGGAATGTTTCCATTGATCCATCCACTGAAAGGTCCATTGCCTGTAAAGTTGATCGTAAGGGAGGCCGTATCACCTAGGCAAATGGTGGCACCACCCGAAAACGCAGCCGTTGCGATAGGTCCGAGATTCACAGAGAAAGAAGCACTTGCACCAGAACCATAACTATTGGTGGGCGTTACTGTAACCACAAAGGCTGTGTCGGCAGGACTGATCGAAATGGTGGTGGTATTCTGTCCGGATACAATGGTGCTGTTTCCACTCACCGTCCAATTGTATCCTGTGGCATTGTTGACCGGCGCAATGGAAAACTGTACCGTATCACCTAAGCAAATGACGTTAGGAGGCGTAATCACTCCCGCACTGTCGGGTAAAATGATATTGTTGGTGATGAACAAAGAGGCGGCATTGCTTATGGCCTGACATAAACCCGATTGCATAACGCAGCGGTATTGCTCGTTGTTCAAACTATTCGAAGCATTGGTAATGGTTAATGTGGCCGTTTTCACCCCGCTGTAAGTGGCATTGTTTACAAGGTTTACAAAAACACCACTGGAATCATATTGCCATTGATACAACGGTAAACTGCTGGAGGAAGAAACGGTGTATTGAGCGTTTCCTCCGGGTAATGTATAGGCATTGGCGGGCTGAGCCGTAACAGTCATAGGTTGCGTGGTCCAGTTTTGTGCCATTTGGACGGCTGCAAAGGCATTGAGCCGACCGGCACCGATTTTTCCGGTGAACGCAGGGTTCAAAGCATCAATGTTTACAGAAGACAATCTTAAAATACTGTCGATGTCTTTACGACTGAGACAAGGATTGATACTTAGCATAAGACCTGCCGTTCCTGAAACATAGGGTGCTGCAAAACTGGTTCCCGATGAATTGAAATACCAACCTTCGATAGGATTCACCGCTACACCATAACCCGGTGCACTCAGATCGACCCGGTCGTTGTGTTGATGTGTGTTGGTGGTATCGTTACCAAACTGAATGTGATTGTCGGATTGACCGATACTAGTCACCGAAAACACGTGATCATACGCTGCCGGATAAACCATATTCCAGGCGCCTCCACAAGTGACCCCGTTCCCGGCAGCAGCCACCAGAAAGGCGCCGGCTTCATATGCCTCGGTTACACAAAGCTGTTCATATGGATTATAGAAACAACCGGAAGACCAACTCATGTTGATGATTCTGTGTCCGGCATAAGCCGCCGTAAGCACCTCATTATAATTCATGGTGTACAAACCCAATTTGCAATCATACCCTATAGAACTTAAACCATTGTTGTTGTTGGTGTTTCCGGCTGCCAAAATAGAAACGGCATTACCATGTGTTGGAGTAGCTCCTCCCTGATAGAGATGAACATATTTCCCAACCAACTCCGAATGATTGGCTGAATAATCCTGATCGGAAATAGCGATAATCACATTAGGATTTCCGGTGGTGATGTCCCAGGCTTGCTGAGCATTGATCAGATTAAGTGCATAATTGTTGACACCTAACGAAAGGGAATAATCATTCGGCGTGTGAAGGGTATCATATTGGGGCGCCTTTTCTACTTGAGTAACCGAGGGCACCATTTGTGTCAACGTTGATTTGAGTTCGTTCAACGTACAATGACATTGTATTTCGTACACTTGTTGCAAAAGCGGATTTCGAGAGGCTGGCAAGGCCTGTCGAGAAGAGAAGATGCCTAGGCTTTGTATGTATTGATTGAAGGTGACATCATTCGATACCAGACTACTGTCGCTGGTATAATAAGGAACAGCCGCCTCAGTCGGTATGCTAATCCAGGCTTTGGTGGTTTGTGCGTTGATATTATTACTTAAAGACAAAGCAGTCAGTAAACATAAAAGATAAACAATCATTTTTCTCATGATAATCAAAATGGATGGTGAACATACCTTCCTATGGCACGGAGAC
>JBJTXG010000239.1:0-5124 GCA_046082125.1 Ferruginibacter sp.
CCTTGAATGGATGTGGCGGTACTCCTCAAAATCTCGTACTGACGATCAATCCGGTTCCGGTGATGAGTGATCCGGCAGACCAATCGGTATGTAGCGGAGCGAATATTGCTGCCATCAACTTTAACAGCAACTCCAATCAAACGACCTATGCCTGGACGAACAATAACCCAGCTATCGGATTAAGTGACACGGGTACAGGTAACATCGCGTCGTTTGCTGGATTAAACAGTGGCAATACATCATTAACAGCGAACATCACGGTTACGCCTACCTTGAATGGTTGTGGCGGTACACCTCAAAATCTCGCACTGACGATTAATCCGGTTCCGGTAATGAGTGATCCGGCAGACCAATCGGTATGTAGCGGAGCGAATATTGCTGCGATTACCTTCAGCAGCAACTCCAATCAAACGACCTATGCCTGGACGAACAATAACCCAGCCATCGGATTAAGTGACACGGGTACAGGTAACATCGCGTCGTTTGCAGGATTAAACAGTGGCAACACACTATCAACAGCGAACATCATGGTTACGCCTACCTTGAATGGATGTGGCGGTACTCCTCAAAATCTCGTACTGACGATCAATCCGGTTCCGGTGATGAGTGATCCGGCAGACCAATCGGTATGTAGCGGAGCGAATATTGCCGCCATCAACTTCAACAGCAACTCCAATCAAACGACCTATGCCTGGACGAACAATAACCCAGCTATCGGATTAAGTGCCACGGGTACAGGTAACATCGCGTCGTTTGCAGGATTAAACAGTGGCAACACACCATCAACAGCGAACATCACGGTTACGCCTACCTTGAATGGATGTGGCGGAGCGCCTCAAGCCTTTGTCATTACGTTAAAACCGACTCCACAAATTAGTCAGCCAACTGATTTGAGTGCTTGTCGGGGAACCCGATTACAACCTGCTGACTTGACCTCAACCGTACAAGCAACAATCTTTACGTGGAGTAATGATAATCCTGCCGTAGGATTAGCCGCATCGGGAACAGGGAACATTCCGGCCTTTCAAACCTTGAATACGGATACAATACCCTTGTATGCAATAGTTACTGTTCAGGCACAAGCACAGCAATGTCCAGCCACGCCACGCATGTTTTCTATACTCGTAAATCCGGTTGGAAGAATAGATAGTATACCGGACCAATCGGTTTGTAACGGGAGAATATTACCGTCTATCCGAATTTCAGGCAATTTGACAGGAACGATTCATTTCTGGATCAATGATCGTCCTTCGATTGGGTTGCCAGCATCGGGAACAGGGAATATTCCATCTTTTACAGCCCGTAATACCAGCAATGTAACGGAGCTGGCCACCATACAAGTAGTTGGGATTACGGCCGGACAATGCAGCACCGCTATCCGAATTTTCAAGATTGCGGTCAATCCATCACCTCGAGTGGTTGCTGATAATGACAGCCGTATTTGTCGCGGCACTCGTGTTAACCTAAGTGCATCGGGTGCGGCAACCTATTCTTGGACACCCAACCGCTATTTGACCTGCGGCGATTGTTCCAACCCGGTATCAACACCTACGCAAGATGTTGTTTATGTGGTGGAAGGAACCAGTATCAATGGTTGTAAAAATTCCGACACGGTTCGAATCAATGTTATCCAACCATTCAACATGTCGGTTTCACCCAACGACACCCTTTGTGTGGGTAAATCAGTACAATTGAACGCCCAACGGGCAGTACGATATGAATGGAGTCCTGCCACCGGCTTAAATAACACAACAATTGCTAATCCGGTAGCGACGCCGTTAACAAGCACCAGATACCGTGTAATTGGCTACGATGCGGAGCATTGCTTTACAGATACTGGATATGTGTATCTTGTTGTTGGTCAAAATCCTACAGTCAATGCGGGGCCTGATATTGAGGCTTCAACGGGATCAACCGTGAACCTGAATGCCACGGCCCAAAATGGTCCAATTGTTAGCTGGAACTGGACCCCCTCAAACGGGCTTAGTTGTAATAATTGTCAAAATCCGGTGCTTTCAGTCAATAATAACACCACTTTGTACGTTACTGTAGAGAATCGTTTTGGTTGCAAGGCGGTGGATACGGTCAACGTAGTCACTTTCTGCAAAAACTCCGAGGTTTTTATAGCCAATGCGATCACGCCCGACGGTGATGGAATCAATGATATTCTCATCGTTCGCGGAAGGGGCATTACGGTAAAATCATTCCGAATCTTCAACCGCTGGGGCAACCTGGTTTTCGAAAAAGTTGGGTTTCCACCCAATGACCCTAAGTACGGATGGGACGGCAAAGTGAAAGGAGTACCCGCCAATCCCGATGTCTATGTATATGTGGCCGAAGTAGTTTGTGATAATGGAACGCCCTACCTATACAAAGGCAACGTCACCATCCTGAAGTAAGCGACCCTACCCAAGAATCCGAACCCCATTGTACATCGTGTCTACGGACACGAAACCGGTACACTATGAAAACAAATATCCTTTCAAGAACCCTCGTGGTTTTGGTTTTGGCACTGTCCATGCTAAACGGCCAATCCCAGGACATTAACTTCTCGCAGTTTTATGATCTGCCCATCCTCCGAAATCCGGCAATTGCCGGTCTATTCGACGGAGACATCAGGGTAACATCTGCATACAGAAACCAATGGCAAAGTGTCACTGTTCCGTTCAGAACGATCGCTCTGGGTGTAGAAATCAAAAAAGTCGTTTCACGTAACACCGGTGATTTTATCACATTTGGCATTCAAATGACTAATGATCAGGCCGGCGATTCAAAATTGACTCGCACGCAGGCGCTACCCATGATCAATTATCATAAATCATTAAGTGCCGATCGCAATCTGTACTTATCAGCGGCATTTATGGGCGGTCTTGTAGTATCAAGGTTTGATCCAACCCAATTGCGGTTTGATGATCAATATGCCGGGGGCTCCTACAATGCCAATAACCCAACCAGACAATCATTTTCTAACACTAGTTTGACTTATTGGGATCCGTCTGCCGGTATTTCACTGAGTGGTGAAACCGGAGAGGCTGGTAATTTTTATGTTGGCGTTGGATTATTTCACATCACGCAACCCAAGGTTTCGTTCATGGCACAAAATGACGAGCGACTGCATCGTAAATATGTCATCAATGCCGGGTATACTACACCGACCAGTGATGAAAACCGGCTCACGTTTTATGCCGACTTGTTCAAACAAGGTGGTGCCGCTCAGGCGCAAGGCGGTGTGTTGTACATGCAAGACCTAACCCAGTTTGATGATGAAAGTAAAGTGAGTATTTCCGGTGGTATGTTTTACCGGCTAAGTGATGCCTTAATTCCGGTTGTCAAGTTGGATTACAAAAAATTCAGTTTAGGGGCTACGTATGACATTAATGTAAGCAAGCTGGTTCCCGCCTCACAATACCGCGGTGGTCTGGAAGTAACACTCCAGTATCGTACATTGTCTCCGAATCATATCAGTGATGATTCGTATCGTACCCGTTGTCCGAAATTTTGATTACTATAAACTTATTTTTCGAATCCGGTAGGAAGTTGCAATGAACAAGACATTGTTAATCCAAAAATTACCATACGGAGCAAAAATCGATGCATTGGTTGCAGCGCCATAATCTCCTCCATAAAATATCGGGCCATCTCCCAGATTTACCGATTGACCGTTGCCACCGATGGTGCTGATGATTCCTGCGCTGGTCACTTTACGGATTCTGTTGTTGGTATAATCGCTGATATAAAGATTCCCAGCATTATCGACTGAAACACTTTGCGGATTGTTCAGCTTCGCGGAAGTAGCTGCACCACCATCACCGGTAAATCCATAATTTAAAGAGCCTCCGATACCGGCAACCGTGGAAATAATACCACTGGTATTGATTTTTCGAATGGCATGATTTCCTTTATCGGCAATGTATAAATTTCCGGAACCATCGATACAAACATCATACGGCGTATTTAAAAGTGCTGCTGTTGCGGCTCCGCCATTGCCACTGTAGCCACTGGTTCCGGTTCCTGCAATTGTAGTGATGATTCCATTGGTTGCGATTTTTCTGATAACATGTTTTCCCGGATCAGCGAAATAGATATTACCGGCTGCATCCACACACATCCCAGCAGGTGCGCCAAGCTGTGCAGCAGTTGCAAGGCCACCATCGCCCGAATAACCATAAACACCCGGAGTTCCGGCAATAGTGCTGATGATCCCAGCGGTACTCACTTTTCGAATGATTCGATTACTGGCATCCGCTATCAGCATATTTCCGGAATTATCGAATGCCAACCCCCAAGGGTTATTCAATTGGGCGGCAGTCGCTGGGCCTCCATCTCCAGAGAATCCGGCAGTATTGTTACCAGCAAATCGGGTAATGATGCCGTTCGCATCTACTTTTCTGATGGAGTAATTAGTACTGGAACCATCTGTAAAATATACATTTCCGCTGTTGTCGGCAATCACATCCATGGGGTTCAATAAAGAGGCATTCAAGGCAAGTCCACCATCACCAGAGGTGCCCGAACCGGTACCAGATGTATTATTGCCTGCTACAGTAGTGATCATATTGGGTACATTGGGCAGGGTATAAACTATGGTGGAGGTGTCAGCCGGATTGGCCAGCTTTTGCCAAAGCTGTTTTACATCATACACCACCGAAGATCCATATAAATAACTCATCCGGATGGTAGTCCTGTTGAGGATTCTTCCACGGGGCGTGATGCCGGTGCCAATCAGCGAATCTCCTTGCAACGGATAAATCTGTGTCGGAAAATCGACCGTCCACCAGGTTCTTGGGTTTCTCCTGTTTTGGATAAATTGTATCGTGGAATCATTGATCAGGGTTGCCTGTGCAGCAAAGGTGTAAGATCTGGTGGATCCGTTTGATAAAATGGTGGTCGTTTCCGTGACCCTGTAAAAACCGGTTACATAACTGTATGGCGAGGGCGGAGCGACAAAAGGATCAATCACAAACGGAGCAGAGGAGGTATCGCCTGAATTGGTGTAAGCATAGACACGACCTGCAATGGAGGCACTGGTAAGCCCGGTGAAATTGGTTTGCCTGTTCGTGAGGTTGGTGGCGACTTGGCTGCCGTTCAGAAAAACTTTGTATTTGACAGTATCGTTGTTGTTGG
>JBJTXG010000240.1:0-2878 GCA_046082125.1 Ferruginibacter sp.
TGTTGCGTTTGATCGCGACCGGGAGTTTCGCAGGCTCGGTATGGTCTACGCCGCTGAACAATCCTTGCAGGAAATGGAAGCCGATCCGCAAACAAAAATGGCAGCCGATGCTTACACCAATGGCGTCAATGCCTATATCCGCTCGTTGAATAAAAGCTCATTGCCCATCGAATACAAATTGTTGGGGACTTACCCGGAACAGTGGACTAATTTGAAGTCGGCCCTGTTTTTAAAACTAATGTGTTATGATCTGGCCGGCCGTGAACAGGATTTTGAACTCACCAAAGCCCGTGCGTTTTTCCCCAAAGAACAATTTGAACAACTCTTTCCGGAAGTCCAGGATTCACTGGATCCGGTGATTCCGTTGGAAACTACATTCAAAGATCCCAAACAACGCCCCGAGGCACCTGCCAATGTAGAAGAAACGTATTTGTCTTTTCAACAGCTGATTTCGCCAACACCGGTTTCTGAAAAACCGGATCCCGACAATGGCAGCAACAACTGGGCAGTGTCCGGCAGTAAAACAGCCAGTGGATATCCGATCCTCTGCAACGACCCGCACCTGGGATTAAACCTGCCCTCGATCTGGTATGAAATGCAGATCTCTGTTCCGCATTACAATGTATACGGTGTCAGTTTTCCTGGCACACCCGGCATGATGATTGGGTTCAATGATCATTGTGCATTCGGGTTTACCAACATCGGACGTGATGTGCGCGATTATTTTGAAATTACCCAAAAAGCACCCGGGTCGAAAACCTATTTATTCAACAATCAATGGATCGATGGAGAGCAGCGCATCGAACGCTACCGCGTCAAAGGGTCGCCTGATCAGTACGACACGGTCTTGTATACCCGATTAGGTCCGGTACAGTACGATCATCGGTTTGCGGGCAAACAACAGCGGGGTGGGGGTAAATCGTATGCCGTTTCATGGATGGCCCATCAGCCCTCTAACGAACTGAAGTTTTTTATGCAACTGAATCGTGCCCGCGATTACATGGATTATCAGCTGGCACTTCGTCACCTGAAAACACCCGGACAAAACTGCCTCTTTGCCTGTAAAGACGGCGACATCGCCATACGGCCGCAAGGCTTGTATCCGGCCAAATGGACCTGGCAGGGCGATTTTGTAATGCCTGGCCAAGACAGCGCCTATGCCTGGCAGGGTTTCATACCAAATGATGAAATACCAGACCAGTGTAATCCCGATCGGGGCTTTGTCAGCAGCGCCAATCAGCGCACTACCGGTATCGAGTACCCGTATTATCTGGGCAGGGAATATCCATTATCCCGTGGTCTGGCGGTGAACCGATACCTGCAATCGATGACCAATATACGCGTCGACGACATGAAGCGCATGCAAACCGATACATACAGCGTGTTTGCCGAAATGGCAATGCCATTGTTTAAAAGTCAGATCGATTTAAATCAACTCACCGAAACCGAAAAAAAGCACTTCGCCACACTGCAGTCATGGGATTACCGCTATGAATCCGGCTCCGAAGGTGCCGTTGTATTTGACCTCACCTGGAAGCGATTTTACGATACGGTGTTTTATGATGAATATGAAAAAGCACCGACCGAAACGGCGCGACCCTTCCGAACAGCCTTGCTCGAGGGTGTGTTGAGAGATACCGGATTTCTTTTTCTGGATGATATCCGTACCGGACAAAAAGAGCGCCTCTCCGATAATATGACTGCGTCGTTCAAACGTGCCTGCCAGCAACTTGATTCTTTGCAAAAAATCAATGGCACAAGGTGGAGCTCGTATAACCAGTTGCACATCGACCATTTGCTCCGCTTGCCTGCGTTCAGTCATGCCTCGGTTGAAACAGGAGGCAATCCCGATGCCATCAATGCGGTGAAACAACAACATGGTCCCAGCTGGCGAATGATTGTACACATGACCCCGGAGATAGAAGCTTATGGCATTTATCCTGGTGGGCAAAACGGTAATCCGGGGAGTCCGTTCTTCGATGCCGATATCAAACCCTGGAGCCAGGGCCAGTATCATGTGTTATGGATGATGCGAAAGCATCAGACAACGGATCCTCGGGTTCGTTCAAAACTACATTTCTCGCCGATCAAACCAACATCCTAATACGGACCATTCATGAAATTTATTTTTACGGTAATTCTTACGGCCCTGTTCAGTTTTTTGTGTTCGCTGTACCTTCCCTGGTGGTGCATTGCGCCGGTTTCTTTTATTGTCGCATTGGTCATTCCGCAGAAACCGGGCATCGCGTTATTGTCCGGTTTTTTGGCACTCTTTCTTTTATGGGGTGGCTTGGCTTGGATGATCAGTTTGCAAAATGAACACATCCTGGCAAAAAAAATGGCTATGCTCATCTTGCAGAAAAATCAACCGATGCTGATGGTACTGATAACAGCCACGATCGGAGGGTTGATTGCGGGTTTATCATCGTTAGCAGCAGCCGTTCTAGTTCCCGTCTTCAAAAAATAATCCATGCCTTTGTTTACCCTTCGTTTTTTTGTTTTTTTAAGTGCCTGGATGCTGCCATGCTGTTTACAAGCGCAGCAAGTTGACGGCATCATATATAATGAGTACAATCAACCACTTCCATTTACGTCGGTTACGCAAAAAGGAACATCCTCGGGCGTAACGGCCAATCAGTCCGGTCAATTCAAGCTGCGCATTTCTTCCGGGAAGTCTGTTGTATTGGTTTTTCAGCATGTAGGGTATGAGTCAATCGAGCAAACACTGACCGTAGCAACAGATACCTTCCTTACCATTCAAATGAAGCCACCGGTTTTGAAGGAGGTTATTGTGCAATCCGGGGGCGAGAATCCGGCCTATAGGGTTATCCGAAAGGCGATTCAGAAACGATCCTATTACAATAACCAGGTCGATGCC
>JBJTXG010000241.1:0-4257 GCA_046082125.1 Ferruginibacter sp.
AAGAGATGGCATGCCTAAAGAACTGAGAATAAAGTAACTTTGAACTCTTTGGAGACGAACACACGCTGATATGACAAAAATCAATGCCGCCATCACATCCGTCGGAGGACACGTACCCGACTTTATCATGACCAATCAAATGTTGGAGTCGATGGTCGACACCAACGACGAGTGGATTCGGACCCGCACCGGTATTCACGAACGAAGAGTATTGAAAGGCGAAGGACTGGGAAGCAGTGATATGGCCGTTGAAGCCATCCGCCAGATTTTGCAAAAAAAGAACCTGGATCCGCTGGAAATCGACTGTGTGATCTGTGCGACCGTTACCCCCGATATGGTTTTTCCGGCTACCGCTAATGTCATCAGCGACAAGCTCGGAATGACCAATGCCTTTGGCTTCGACCTGAGCGCCGCCTGTTCGGGTTTTCTGTACGGACTAACCATGGGCGCCTCCCTGATTGAATCTCAACGCTACAAAAAAGTGATTGTAGTTGGTGTTGATAAAATGAGTGCCATTGTTGACTATACCGACCGCAATACATGTATCATCTTTGGTGACGGCGCTGGCGCCGTACTGCTCGAACCGAATACGGAAGGTTTTGGCGTTCAAGACAGTATTTTGAAAAGCGATGGCAACGGTCGTAACTTTCTACATATGAAAGCCGGAGGATCGGTTAAACCCGCCTCGGTAGAAACCGTTCAGGCCCGTGAACATTTTGTATATCAGGAAGGTCAATCCGTATTCAAGTTTGCCGTGAAGGGCATGGCCGATGTGAGTTATGAACTCATGGAACGCAACCAATTGACGCCCGATGACATTGCCTGGCTGGTTCCGCACCAGGCCAACCTCCGCATCATTGATGCTACGGCAAACCGGATGGGATTGCCAAAAGAAAAAGTAATGATCAATATCGAAAAATATGGGAATACAACCGCCGGTACCCTCCCACTCTGTTTGTCCGACTGGGAAAAACGGCTTCGCAAGGGTGACAATATCATCTTGGCGGCCTTTGGCGGCGGGTTTACCTGGGGAGCCACGTGGGTCAAATGGGCCTACGATAGTGAGTCGTAAACCGTTTGCTCCTTTTGTTGTTGATTGTTTGCATCAAATCCGGTTCAGTCAATGAAAACAAGTCTCATCGTTTTTTTTCTTAGCAGTTTTTTGCTGGCCGCCGAACCTGTTTCGGCCCAGTTTAACCGGTATCTGATCCAGTGTAAGCACAAACGAGGCACCCCGTTTTCGTTGCAACGACCGCAGGATTTTCTCAGTCAACGTGCTATTCAACGCCGAATCCGATACAACATCGCCATCGACAGTTCCGATCTGCCAGTACCCGTTGCTTTTATCGATAGTGTACGAAATATTGGTAACGTCACCATCCTGAATGTATCCAAATGGCTGAACCAGATTTCGATCGAAACCTCCGATCCAACGGCACTCGTCCGTATCGGACAACTCTCCTTTGTGGAGCGAACAGATCCCATCGCAGCCCGCACATCGATCGGTCCGGTCATCCAAAAACAGAACGAAGAGCTGTTACCGATAATCAACCCCTTGAATACGGGCCGCACATCCGGCGAATCGATTGCCTACGGTGTGTCGGGCAACCAAATCCGAATTCATCAGGGAACGTTTTTGCATAATCATGGTTTTCGGGGTCAGCCAATTCATGTGGCCGTCATTGATGCCGGATTTAGAAACTACAACAATATTCCCACGTTTGACAGTGTTCGAAATACTAATCGTTTGCTAAGCACCTGGGACTTTGTGATGAATGAACCATCCGTTTCGGAAGATGATACACATGGCATGTACTGTTTCAGCATCATGGCTGCCAATATGCCAGGTAGTTTTGTAGGATCAGCACCCGAGGCCTCTTACCACCTGTTTCGTTCAGAAGATGTGCGAAGTGAATATCCGATTGAAGAACATTATTTCGCCTGTGCCGCCGAACGAGCCGACAGTGCCGGCGTGGATATATGCAGTGTGTCACTCGGCTATTCTACGTTTGATAATTCGCTGTTCAATCACAGCTATGCGAATATGGACGGCAATACAACTATTAGTGCCAAAGCCACCGACCTGGCTGCAGCCAAAGGCATGCTGATGGCCGTTGCAGCCGGAAATGAAGGCGCGAACAGCTGGCGTTTTGTCATTAGTCCGGGGGATGCCGACAGCGCACTGACCGTAGGTGCCGTGGATACATTGGGCAATACGGCATCGTTTAGCAGTTACGGACCAAGCAGTGATGGACAGATCAAACCAACCCTGGCCTCCGTGGGTCGAAATACCGTGGTTGCCAATGCCTTCTCTGGTTTGCCGCAATTTGGCAGCGGGACGTCATTCGCCTGTCCCAATATGGCCGGACTGGCTGCTTGTCTCTGGCAGGCATTTCCAGAAGTGAACAATATGGACCTGATACGAACACTAACGGAAAGCAGTACACGATTTAATAACCCCGACGACCGCCAGGGATACGGCATCCCCGATCTCAAAAAGGCATTTGTGTTGTTACAGAAAAAAAAGGCGCAGATAGCTGCTACGTTTTTTAATTGCGCCACCAACATAGAATGCAAGCTCAAAACGGATTCTGGAACCATTGTACAGATAGAGCGTAAGTATCCCAATGAACCCGGCTTTACCACTATCAAAACCTTCACCGAAACGCAGCCATTTGGCGTACACACCTATGCTCATTCGGATAACCTCATCGGCACCACCCAATCATCTGTACAATATCGTTTTCGTATTCACATTGGATCAGACACGACGTATTTACTGGATAGTATTGCTGTATCGTTCACCATTCCCTGCGACCGGATTATTCCATCTGCTGATGGCGTTACGATTTACCCTAACCCGGCCAGCAGCACGTTACAAGTATCTGTTGCCAGTATTTCGAATACCCACGTGGCTATTCGGATTTCCGATGCAGCCGGTAAAATCGTGTTGGAAAAATCAGGCAATCAGCCAGCAGGCACACAATTACACAGCCTCTCGGTTGCCCCCTTAGCCCGCGGCCTGTATGTGGTACAGGTTTTTCTTGATAACAAGCGTCTCGAACCCGTTTCGTTTATAAAACAATAAGGCTATCCTCTTTTTTCAAACAGGGCCACAAATAAGGTGTCTGCTTGCTGGTCATACCCATTCCAATAAACTTGTTCAAGACATTGGAGTTGTTGTGTTTGTTCAAGATTGGCGACCTGTTCTTCATTCTCTGCTGAGAAAACCGAACAGGTGATATAGAGCAACAATCCGTTTTCATCCAGGTGAGAAACCGCATTGCTCACGATTGCCTGCTGTGCAGACTGCATCTGTTGCAGCGACGTTAAAGTAAAAGCCCCCATTTGTTCGGGCGTTCGGCTCCAGGTGCCACTTCCGGAACAAGGCACATCACAGATAATCAGATCGAATAGAGCGGATGATGGCAGTCCGGAACGTTGTTGTAAATCTTGTTGAAAAACGACTAACGGACGAATATTCGCCTGATGCAATCGCTTTCGATAGTTAGCAAGAATATTTTCGCGTTTATCCGAAGCCGTTAGCTGTATGTTTCCATTGAAATGATCAAACACCAATATCGATTTACCGCCACTGGCTGCACAGGCATCCCACACCCGTATTGGTTTGGACGCAGTCAGCCAATCCGGTCGGTGGGTATCCAGTATATCGAGTACTCGTTGTGAGTTTCGGTCCTGCACAACCACATCACGATTGAGTGTTACCACCTGATCTAACGAAGTGCCCGCGGGCAGTTGCAAACAGGTTTCGGTTATTTGTTTCCATGTCAGTCCCGAAGCCGTCAGCTGATCGTATACAGTCGATTTTTTTTGCGGTCGGATTCGGATGAACAAATCCGGTTGTGTCAGCAAGGAGAAGGCCAATGCGTTCGTATCGATTGCAGCAGACAACCACTCTCGATTTCGGAATATGGCCGATGAATCCAGGGAAAGTTGTTGTAATTTCTCCGAGATCGTATGTGTCATTGCGCCGGCCAGGTCGGGTTGGTATACGGCTACTAGAGAGTCATGTCGTTGGTGACAGATAAAAAATGCGATGGCTAGTTTCACCTCCTTGGTGCCATGATAGTCCTGCAACAAATCGACGCAGCGATAATGGGCGTACACCAATCCTGAAATAAAGCGGCGATCGCGCGAACCAATTTTTTTTCGGGCACTGAAATAGGATTTTAACGTGTGCGTCAGCGGTTTGCCAGCCGGATGCAGGCCGATAATGTCGCATGCGCTCTGATAGTA
>JBJTXG010000242.1:0-14302 GCA_046082125.1 Ferruginibacter sp.
GTTAAATTTGAGATGTATTCATTATGAGAACATCGTTAAAAATATCGCTTTTAGCCTGCCTGTTTTTTTCCAACGTTCTGTATTCCTTTGCCGACAGGGGTTTACGCAAGAAAGGGAAATCGTCCCGTGTCAATCTAAACATAAACACAACTGGAGGATTCTCAACCAGCCTTCCTGGTAATTTGAAAAATGGTTTGAAGCTACGAAGCATCACTCCTGTTCCATCCAATGGCAACCCTTCTATTCATCAAGGAATTAAAACCTATCAAAAAGGAAACACCCTCTATCTGGTACCACAGCGTGCACAAATCCTCAAACCAGATTTCAAACAAGGATATGGTGGTGTAACTTTAGTACTTCAATCAAGACATTAACAAAAACAATTCCACATAAAAAAAGACGACCATTGGTCGTCTTTTTTTATGGTGCTGATACCTATTTGTTTTCGGAAGATCGGTTCTTTAGATCCTGTAATTTTCGCTGACTTTCCTGCATGGCCTCAATTCGCTCCTGCATTTTAGATTTCTTGACCGGCTTCTTCCTATTCTCTTCAATCTCTGCCAGTATCTTATCGTGATTGATAATATATTTCTGTATAATAATCTGCAAAATCAACGTAATTGTATTGGAAACGGTGTAATACCAGGTCAATGCAGCCGGTAAGCCATTGAAAATGCCGAGTAGCAACACCGGGAAGATGAATGGCAGATACTTCATCATCGGGTTGGAGTTGTCTTGCATATTACTCATCCCATACAGAGAAATGAGTAAACTCGTCACAACCGCGGTGAGTGTAAACAAACTCACATGGTCTCCATAGAATGGAATGGAGAAAGGTATGCTGGCAATGGAGTCGTACTGGGCCAGATCTGATGCCCATAGAAAAGAAGCACCTCTCAGGTCAATATTTGCCTGAAAGAAAAAGTACAACGACATGAAAATAGGTATCTGCAGCAACGCTGGAATACAACCTCCCAATGGATTCACACCGGCACTTTTCCAAAGCTTCATCTGTTCCATGCCAAATGCCTGTTGATCATCCTTGTGTTTTTCCCTTAACGCATCCACTTCCGGTTTCAGCACTTTCATTTTTGCGCCACTGAGATAGCTTTTATACAATATAGGAGATGTAATCAGTCGGATGAATAAGGTTAGCAGCAATACAACTATACCCATGCTGGCAATATGGTCTCTGAGAAAATTAAATACAGGCAGCAGTAAATGACGGTTGATGTATTTAACGAAGGAGAAAATACCGCTACCGTATGGCACGATTTGTTCGAGACCATTATTGTATTGCTTCAATATGTTGTAGTCGCTTGGTCCATAATAAAGGTTGAAGCTGGCTTTTTTCTGATCTCCGCGCAGTTTATAGCCCATGTTGGATTCAAGCCTGGATAGAATACGGCTATCCTTTTCATCGGGCATGCTTATCCATTTGGATTTATTTTCAAAACCGTCGGGCTGAATGATCGCCTGAACAAAGAAATGCTGCTTGACACCAACCCATTTTGTTTTATCATTGAGGGTGATGTCATCATCTGATGAAAGCGCCGAAACATCGTAGTCGCCATCTTCATTGTATACGAATTGAGCCTGTGTTTTTTCGTAGGCGTGGTCTTTTTCTGCGTAGGCGATGTCCGTATACCAGTTGAGGTTGAGTGTCTGTTGAGTGAGCAGTCGCTCGATTCCGTTGAATTCTATGTCGAGCTGGAGCATGTAGTCATTTGGACGTAAAGTATATCGATGAACAATTTTTCGTCCGGTAGAGTCTGCCAGCTCAAACGATACAGACTGGGATTGATCGGGACTTTTGGTTACCGCTGTCGGTTTGAAAAGCAAGCTTCTGATATCCGCAGTAGTATTGGTGGCTGTGTTAATTTTGTAATTGAGGTGATTATATGACGAATTAAAAAACTCAAAACAACTGTCGCGGTAATCTCGAAATTTTTTCATCACTACAGAAACTGGCTGTGCACCTCTATTGGATAAAACAATTTTCGTGCACTCATTTTCCAGCACTAGGCGCTCTTCTGTAACCATCGTGTCTACCAATCCGCCCGTATTAGTCTGCGTTGGTGTCGATGCCGGTGGTTGGTTAATTTGTTTTGATGCGTTCTTGGCTTTGGTTATAGAGTCTGCTATTCTTGCCGAATCGGCTGCATTAAGGCCGTTAGGATTGTTTTGGTATGAAGGACTGTTAATGATGAACATGACGATCAACATGGCACCAATCAACAGAAAGCCGATAACCGTATTTTTATCCATTCCCATATTATCTCAAATTGTGAGCAAATGTACGTATTGTAGCCCACTATAGGTTGCTCTATAATAGCCAAAAGCTCCCAGATGGGAGCCTTTGAACGATTTAAGCTGATTTGGGTTACTTTTTCACTTCTTTTGCTGCGGCAGCCTCTTCTTGTTTCAACTGACGAGTCATGGTTACCGAAGCAATTGGAATACGAGGCGAGTTCATCACCTCCATATTCTCCGTTTTGATATCCTCGACCCGAACGTTGGCGTTCAATTCCAAATTGGAAAGATCTACTTCAATAAATTCACAAAGATGTTTTGGCAAGATCTTGACCTTGATGGCCTTCATTTTGGTAACCAATTTACCGCCCTCTTTCACACCGACAGGTGTTCCAACATATTTCAACGGTAACGTAGCGGTTACTTTTTTGCCCTCAACCAGTTCCAGAAAATCGACATGAATCAGCGTGTCGGTGACTTTGTCGAATTGGAGGTCTTTCAAAATGCATTTGTGTGACTGTCCGCCTACATGCACGTCTGCCAGCATAAACTCCGACGTATACACGATTGATTTAAAAGCAGATGCCGGAGCAGCAAAGTTGATTTCTGTTTTGCCACCATAAATTACACCCGGCACGAGTTGCTGAGAGCGAAGTTGGCGGGCGGCTTTTTTCCCGCTTTCGGTCCTCAGTTGACCTTCGATAGTAATTGTTTTCATGATAATAATTTTGAGGCGCGAAGGTACGTATTAAAAGAAAGAAATGGAAATCCTGGTTGAAAAAAGCAGCCTACTTGTATGGGCTTCTAAGTGAAAGGGATGCTATAAGCTGATTTTCAACTTATTATTAATTAACGGACTTTATTCTAGATTTAATGAACAAGGTATTAATGCTTCGGTTTTCATAGGCATTTCGCAGGGCTACTGCAAAAAGCTCATCCGTAGAGAGGACCTTGATTTTGGAAGACGTTTGTTTAAGTGGGATGGTATCACAAACAACCAGTTCTTCGAGCACACTATTTTCGATGTTTTCGTAAGCCTTTCCGCTAAGTACGGGATGGGTACAAAAGGCACGGACACTCCGAGCTCCTTTTTGAATCATCAAAGCGGCGCTTTTAGCCAAGGTACCACCAGTATCACAGATATCATCGATCAGTACAATATCTCGATCAGTGACATCGCCAATAACCACCATGCTGGCTATTTCATTGGCGCGCTTCCGGTGTTTATCACAAATCACCATATCTACTTCAAAATATGAAGCGATTTCCCGAATCCTATTGGCGCTGCCTACATCCGGAGCGGCGAACGTGAGGTTTTGCAAGTTGAGGTTTTCGATATACGGGATAAAAATGGCGGATGATTCAAGATGATCAACCGGAATATCAAAATAGCCCTGAATCTGCGGCGCGTGCAAATCCATGGTCACGATCCGGTCGGCGCCAGCGGCTGTTAGCATATTGGCCACCAACTTAGACCCAATGGCTACACGCGGTTTATCTTTCCGGTCCTGACGAGCATACCCATAGTAGGGTATCACGGCGATGACTTTGTAGGCAGATGCTCGTTTGGCTGCGTCAATCATCAGCAGCAACTCCATTAAGTTATCAGTAGGCGAAAACGTACTTTGAACCAAAAAAACCGACCGCCCCCGAATACTCTCTTCGAACTCCACACCAATCTCTCCATCACTGAACACCTGTGTTTTTACTTTTCCCAGAGTTTCTCCGAACTTTCGTGCAATTTTCTCAGCAAGGTACTGAGAGCCTCTTCCGGAGAATATGATTGCCTGGGACGTCATACTGAAAAATGTTTAGTGAATTTTATTAAGCGAAAATAAGCCGACTTTTATCGTTAATCCGATACCCGTCATTAAAAATGTTCACATGGCATCCACATCAATCCGACAATGGCCTGAAGACGAGCGTCCAATGGAAAAATTATTAACACATGGACCCGGCACCCTGTCGAATGCCGAATTAATTTCCATCATCATACGTTCTGGTTGTACTAACACCAGTGCGGTGGAACTTTCAAAGCAGTTATTGCACACAAGTGAAAACGATATACAGGTGCTGGGTAAAAAAACCATCGGCGAGCTACGAAAAATCAAGGGCATGGGGATGGTTAAATCAACGGCCCTCGCAGCCGCGTTCGAACTTGGGAGGCGGCGAGAATCACTGCCCCATAAGAAACGAACAACCATCCGTTCCAGTAAAGACATTGCCTCCATCCTGTTGCCAGCTATGAAAGATCTTCATCATGAAGTATTTCGGATTGCGCTGTTGAATCGAGCAAACCACGTCATACACTTGGAAACAATCAGCGAAGGTGGCATCACCGGAACCGTGGCCGACCCCCGGATTATTTTACGAATCGCCCTGGAGAAGCATGCGACCGGGTTGATCCTTTGTCACAATCATCCATCCGGCAACATTCAACCGAGCGATGCGGATAAAGCCATAACATCTAAAATCCAACAGGCCGCAGCCGTTCACGATATCCGGTTATTGGATCATTTGATTGTTGGTGATAATAGTTATCTCAGCTTTGCGGATGAAGGCTTATTGTAGATTATCCTGGCCGCTGCGATTTATCACCTTATGCCTGTCCGGTTGGCCCACCAAAGTTGAACGGAATTTCAACGGACTCCAGATCCTGAATGGTTCCATTGGCGGCTTCAAACTTTTTTACATTGTCAACCATGGCCTTCATGAATCGCTTGGCATGAAACGGAGTCAGCACGATTCGATTTTTTACTTTGCTTTTGGGAGTCCCGGGCATTACGTTTACAAAATCGATGACAAACTCGGCATGACTGTGTGTGATGATGGCCAAGTTGGCATAGGTACCCTCGGCTACCTCCTCTGAAATTTCAATATTGATTTGTTGTGTTGTGTTTTGATCCGACATGATTTTTTCTTTCAAAATTAACCAATTAAGATCCATAAACTAAAAAAGGGCTGTAAACAGCCCTTTTTTATAACTAGATGATTTTTATCATTACGGACGAGGTCCGATGTATGTCCACGTTTCGTTAAAGAAAGCACGAGGACCATTGGGTACCACGGTAGGCTGAATCATGAAATACTTTATTTTAACCACTTTGGTATTGGCATCATAAGCGTTGATACCGGTAGGGTCCAGGGTTGCACGACGGTTGTTAGCAGATGCATAGTTGGGTGCTCCGGAACCTGCACCAGGATTTCCGACACCAGTGGCCGGATTGGCAGGGTCTCCATAGTAGTTACGTACTTCGGTAATGGCATCCGTTGCCGGATTGAAATAAGCCGCCAGGCCAAAAGAACCATAATAGGAACCTGCGCCGGCATTGCTAAATAAATAACCCGGGGTGATCTCCCCATTGATTTGCATACAAACGTTTACGCTGCTAGGACCGGTTGTAACCAGGTAGTATTCCAATGGATAACGACCGGAAAAGTTTGCCCCAGCGGGAGATACGTCGCGGTATGTTCCAGTTACCTCATACAAGCCATCGTATTTGTTTTTAACGGTGATTTTGATCAATACTTCTTTCATGTTGCTGGCCACTTGAAAGCCGTTATCCGCACTTACGAGTTCCAAACCTAATCCATAGATCAGATTGGGGTCGAGGTTAGATGATTTAGGGATAGTAATTTCCAAGGTGTCCAATAATTGACCGGCTGCAATCTTGGCGTTAACCAGATCTACGACGTATTCGCTGGCAGGCAGCAAAGTTAAATCTGGATCAGACGTAACCAAATCAGGTTTCAATGCAAATTGTACTTTCACATCGGCGCTTTGACGACCGATTGCTTCCAGCGCAAAAACAGGGGCGGCAAGAACCTGAGGTTGATCTTGGGAAAAAAGAGCGAACGATACCGAGCCGGAAACAGCTTGAGGCAAAGAAACCGCCTTGCGCTCAACAACCTGCATGCCGTAGTCTCCGTTATCATACCCTTTGTCTTTCAGACAACTGGTAAAGGTAAATGACATAACCAGGGCGGCGAATGTCAATTTTAAAATATGCTTCATGTTGGTATTTTTAGAGATGATTGTTTTAAGGGTTTAGTGTTTATTGTACATCCCAGAAAACACGACTGGTAAATACATCGATAGTGCCTTGTGTCTGTACGTTGGCTTCATTGAAACTATACTCAGATTGCGGATAGAATAGACGTACTGGAATACTAGCTTCAGCACCTGGCAATACCGATAAGGCAGGACCGGGTTCGAAACCGCCACCTTCACCATAAACGATATCCGTTCTTCTGAAGTCAGTCCACACCTCATAAGGAGCGATACCATTCATTGCGAACCATTTTTGAGAAAGGATGGTAAAGATACCACCAGCTGGCAATCCAGGACCTTGTGGTACACCATTGTAATCCACATCGGGGTAGGTTGCATTGTTGGCAATGTAGGTGTCTGCTTGTGCACTGGTCAATCCGAGGAACACGAATGATTCGCGGATAGCCGCTGTCAGGCGATCTTTTGCATTGGCCCCAGTGGTAATGATGTTCCGCTGACGAGCTTCTGCCTGTAAGAACATACTCTCAACGCTTGTTAAAATCCAAGCATCGGAAGCGGCACCGTTAGGAGTGAGTCCGGTGTTCGGAGATGTTTTATTGATTTGGTTGATGGCAGACAGATCAGAGCCAGTGAATCCAGGCGCGAATCCAGAGATAGCGCCGTACGGTATTCCTTTTTGGTAAGTTGCCGGTGTGTAGATATTGGGGTCGGCGTTCACGTCAGGTCTTACATACAGTTTACCTTCACGAGGATCTCCGTTCCAACGATAGTAACCAGGCGTTCCGGCTGAACCGTAACCAACGGCGTATGCATTGGCTTTTGTAAAGTCAGCCAAACCTGCCAACACCCCATTTTCATTGATGGCAAACGCTCTGTAGAATGGGTTAGGTTTAGAATCAGAGTACCCTGGATTAATTTTGGCTGTTTCACCGGCGTTCAAAAATCCGGAGCCTTCTGCATTGATAATCGCCATTTCGGCCGCCTTATCAATATCATTTACTTGATATGCGTGTACCAACAAACGCAATTTCAGGGTGTTTGCAAACTTGATCCACAAGCCGGCGTTTCCTTTGAATATCAGGTCATTCGTGGTAATCTTTTCGTTCTTAGCCGGACTGCTCGCCACCGGGTCTTTCAAGATAGCAATAGCGGTGTCCAATTGACGGAAAAGATCTTTGTAAATATCAACCCCGTTGTCATAACGCGGGTTACGTACATCGTTTCCTTTTAAAGCATCTTTGTAAGGAATGTTCCCATAAACGTCCGTAAGAATTTGGAAGTTATGAGCCTTCATGATTCGGCAAATAGCCTCATAGAATCCATCGCCGGATGCCTTAGCGCGTTGTTGTACAAAATTGTAACTAGATGCGTTATAGTACAAGTCATTCCAAGGATTCCCACCGGAAGTAGGAAACGAGTTGGTGAACAAGTATGATTCTTCCTGCTGATCGTTTTGATAGCTTCCGCTACGGGCCCAATAGCCCATCCAGTTTTGCAGGAATTTCCAATCACGTGCTACAATGGTAGCGGTGCTGGATATGGTTGATGGCAGGATATCACGGTAATTGAGTGATCCGGCGGTCAAGTCTTCCGTAGAAGCATTGATATCGAAATCTGTTTTACAACCGGAACCCAGCACCACGATCGTGGTTGCAACCAGGGCCAGTTTCTTTATATTTTGTATCATAGTCATTTCTTTTAAGCGTGTTTGGTTGGATTAGAACTGGAAGGTTACGTTAGCACCAAAGAAACGGGTAGGCGGCATGTTGTATGCGGTACTACGACCTTGGGCGTTTCCGGTGAAGGCGCTGTTTCCATTGGAAGAGAACTCAGGATCTGTCCATTGGTTGGTTTTAGGCAACCAGGTCATCAAATTTCTTCCGGTAATAGACACCGTACAACCACGCAGGGTATTTCCTTTGAAAACGTTTGAAGGGAACTCATAAGAAATAGAAATTTCACGCAATTTCCAGAAAGCTCCACTGCACATATAGTTTGTTACTGCCTCCGTATTTAAATCGCTGTTCCAGAATTCGCGGTTGTATGAGGTGGTATATACGTTTGTATTGTCAACGTATTTGGTACCATCAAACACCACTGAGTTTGGCCATACGAACGCACGACGACCATATTGCGCCGAACGGGCAGAAATTCCATTGTCATCCATGAATGCGCCAAGCTGATCAGCCACAATTTGGTTGCCACCACGGTATTCAGCCACGGCTGAGAAACTGAAGCCCTTGTAATTGAGGTTCAAAGTCAGACCAAAAATGTTGTTAGGCGTGGTCCGTCCAAACGTAGACAGATTTGGATTTACAGTTGGCATACCATCTGCACCAACAATTACTTTTCCGGTTGCGCTGTCACGAACGTAATCGATCACACGGAACTTGTAAACAGGCTCTCCTACGATTACCCAGTTGTAGTTTCCGATACCGATTTGATTCAGACCATCAACCAGTTTCAACACTTTAGATGTTTGATATGTGTAGTTGGCTTTCAGATCGATGTTGAGATCTCCCACTTTGAAAAGAGGCGTCAGTTTCAGATCAAGCTCCAACCCTTTGTTTACGAACTCCGCGGCGTTTAGTTTACTGGTAGTATAACCGGTACTGTTGGCCAATTGAAGGTCGAGTACCTGATTGGAGTTATTCTGAGAATAATACGTTGCTTCAAAATTGATGCGGTTTTTCAGGAAACCAAGTTCAATACCGATCTCACGGTTCAACACAAACTCAGGTTTAAACTGTGTTTGGAAGATCGAGGTTGGGATGTTGTAACCCAGTGTTGATCCGAATGGGAAGAACGTCGCAACCGAGAAGTTCGGATCCTGTTGTGCAACCAGTGGAACGTTTCCGGTCTTGGAGATCGCACCGCGCAGTTTGGCGAAGTTGATCACTTTGCTGGATTGCAACTGAGGAATGAGTTTGTGAAGCAGCGCAGAGGCGTTCACACCAGGATAGAAATAAGCGATATCGCTGTTGGAAAATGAACTTCCATTACGAGGCGCATTCTTACTGTCGCGATCGTAGCTGGCAGTACCTTCCAAGAATAGCATGCCTTCGTAATCGAAGCTGATGCGACCAAACAAACGAGACAGTCTAGACTTTGTAGCACCTACACCAACATTCGGTTCACCGATACGATTTTGAATGCTTAAGAAAGTAGATTGTCCAAGGTTGGTACTTGATGCACTCACACCATTCGTATTAGTCTCACGGAATGATTGACCGAGCGTACCGGTAATGTTTACTTTTTTGTACTTCGTGTTGAAGTTGGCAAACAACTCAGAGCTGAAACGGCTGCTGGAAGAAAGCGCGTCTAATACAGAAGCACTAATGGTTGTAGCCGAAGCATCGCGCAGTGTCAAGTGGTATGCACTGGGAGTAAAGGCTTCACGCGTTTGTTTGGCCTGGCTGTTGGAAGCCGATCCACCAACACGATATACGAAGTTCAACCATCCGGTAGCCTTGTACGTCAACTCCAGGTTACCCAAGATGTCGTTTGACTTACCGTTTTCTCTGTTGATGTCTTTGGACATATAGGGTGTACGGAAGAAGTTCACCAGATATGGAGTGAAGTATCCATTTGGACTAGAGAAATAATCAGTTCTCCAATTTTTGAAACGAGACAGGTCGTACTGACCGGGGGCGCCCGTTACGTTGTAATATGTTTGCGCGTTAGCGGTAGTAACATCATATTTCTGGTTTGTGAAACGTACGTTGAAACTAGCGCGGAAGCGATTGTATTCTTTTTGTGCGCTCAGGTTGACCGTACGACGATCGTTTTTGTCGCCTGGTACGGTACCGCGAATAGATACGTTTTGAGCGCTGATGTAGAAATCAGCGGTCGAGTAAGAAACATCGGTTTGATTGGTTGTACCTGTCTGCCAGAAGTTTCTACGGCCATTCGGATTGTTAGAATATGGCAATAATAATTTTTCACCATTGGGACCATCCTGACCCATTTGACGGATAGAACCATCAAATTCATCACCCCAACTTTGTTGCTCAATAGGCTCGAAAACACCTTGTCCGGTATTTGGATCCTGGTTGTAACCAGAACCAAAACGAGACTGGAATTTAGGCAGGTAAGCGATTTTCTCGAATTGCGTAGTTTGTGATACAGAGATCATCGGCTTTTGCTTGGATCCTTTTTTGGTGGTAACCATGATAGCGCCATTCACCCCATCAGGACCATACATAACCGTTGCTGAAGCTGATTTCAACAAGCTTACATCAGCAATATCATTTGGATTGATTGAGTTCAAAAAGCCCAGCGGCGTTGGAACACCATCTACAACCAGCATAGGTTGGTTATTACCGGTCAATGAACGAATACCACGGAGGGTAATCCGGGTGGTACCCAGAACACCACTGTTTGTTGTGGCTACGTTCAAGCCAGACACTTTACCTACCAGACCATTTTGAAGATTCACCGGGTTGGCTTGTGTCAATTCCTTCGTTTTTACCGAAGCAGTTGAGTAACCCAGTGATGATTTTTGGCGAACCTGGCCCAGCGAGGTGACCACAACAGCGGAAAGCTCTTGCGTATTGCGGACCATGTTGGCGATGGCTATGTTCCCGTTCGGTGTAACTGTTTGAGGGTCATACCCGGTTGCCGTGAATGTGAGTGTGGACGATGGACTCTTTACCCGAATGGAAAAGTTACCATTGTCGTCCGCTTTCACGGAATTAGATGTTCCAGTCTCGGTGACTGTGGCGAACTTTACAGGATCTCCGGGGATATCCCTCACCTGTCCGGTGACGACCCTGGATTGTGCGGAGGCCAGCATTCCACTGAACATCAACACGGCGAATAATGTTAGAAATCTTCTCATGTGCGATAGATTGATTGGTTTTACAGGCCATAAAAGTAAGGATATTTTGGAAAATGCAAAAAAATGTTAAACAAATGCTGTTTATCAATCATTTTTGAGGAACAAGGGACACCCGGGTTACTCCATCCCATCTCGAAGAAAGCGCAAGGCTACTGTACATCTGAATTGCTGATTGGAGCGCTCTGGTTCAATAAACCACTTATGTCTTATTTGCATGGAAATGGCCAGCCATTTACGAGGCTTCCAGTCATAGCTTGCTTGGAGTAAAATGCCTTTCCCATATACATATTCAACCGTTTTGCTGTTGTTGAACCCAACAATCGGAAAATAAATGCGCGACTGATAATTATCCGTGTAAAATATGATTGCGCCCAATTTCATTCGAATGCCTGCTATTTCCGCACTGGTGTTACCTAAAAAGGCCAAGCTGCTACCGCCAGTCGAAAAGTGACTTCTTTGTATTTGTGAGATAATACCTAATGACCAATCATTTTTACGCTTTGGCGGTCCGGACAATTTAATGATAACTTTTTGTTGCTTCGACTCGTTAACATGCTGCTGCAATGCAATCGCTTGACCAGCAAGCCGAAACGAGCCGATCCAGGATAGGTCCAATATCGGATCGTCTGCTTTGAACTTAATTCGGGTCTGTAAACCAACCTCTTGCCGGACAGGCAGAACCGGACTCAGCGGATTTTCTGTCCATAACGTATAGACGTTGAATTCGGTTCTTGAAGATGACTGATAACGAAAAACAGTTTTTACAAATAGACTTTGGTTAGCAAAGACGAGAGGTTCGTGCACCTGATGATTGTAGTGACAAAACTTTTTTGCAGCAATGCTGACATCTACCGACATATCGGCATGCCTTCCAAGGGAAAGTAACACGCCGGCAGCTACCGCCGAACCAATCTGTGACCTGTATGCATATTCGGCTGTCAAAAACAAGTTGTGTAATGAAATGGAAGCTGAAAAGCCTATGCCCGTCTGCTCCCGAACCCGTCGGAGTCTATTACCCACCATATTATTGTCGGCCAACGAAAACGGATGACGCCATTGGTTAAATAAGCCGTGCACACCAAGGGCCACCCTCTTTTGTTGAAATCGAATGTGACCACCCCATTCGGTAATAGCCACTTGATCTTTTTGTTGCACCTCGGAAGAATCCCGGTGAAGTCCTGTTCTATTCCAGCTGAGTACAATCGGAGACGAGTCTGCCGACAAACGAGCATCCATTCTCTTGGCGGAAAAGTACATACCGGCTTTCCAATGACCCTGCTGGCACTGAAGGGCAACACCCCGCTCATATTGCCATTCGTGAAAGGACTGATGAGGTTTCACAAACGGATTAGTTGATGCTGTAAACTGACGAAATAAGCTTCGATAGCCGCTGTTATTTTGATTTTTCAAAAGTCCGATACCAAGCTGAACCCGAAAATCACCGACAATCAGCGTTTCTACAAACGAATTCGAAGTTCGTTCCAAAAAATATCCAATGTGATCCGGCAATCCATTTCGGTTGGTGAGAAAAGGCTCTCCTCGGTCTTTCTCTAAAACAATACCCGTCTTCAAGCCCAAGGGGGACTTGAATATGTAACGTTTTCGAATAGACGCAATATCACGAAAGGTTCGTGAAGTCTCATACGAACGAGTGGCTATTTCACACTGAATATCTGCCTGAAAACGACTTAATTGCCACATGCGTTTTCCCACCGAAACAGATTCAGGTATTCTTTTCACAATTAGATAGGGTAACAACGTACGGACCATGGTGGCTGTCCAACCCGGAACCGCCTGCAACTCAACCGGATGAAGAAAAGGACCACAGGCATCCCGATAAAGTACAAACTGAAGAAGCGCTGCTTGATGCACAAATGGAAACATCGCTAATTTTTGAACAGCCTCGGGTGCGTTTAAGTCTATTTTATCTTTTCGCAACGCATCCGCCCATTCCGAGTCCTCAAAATCAGCCACTTCCTCGTTAGTCAGTACGATAGCTGTTTCCATGGCAGGCAACAGGAGTTTGTCGGGTTCAACCGACTCCGGCACCTGAGCTGATATTGATACTAACGCCAAACCATACCCTAAACTAAAAAGAACTCCTTTTTTCATTTTATAAAAAATGCAACTGTATGCCTGGACTGACCCCTAAAACCGGATGAAAAGAGGATTCAACACCAAGGCGAAAGCCTGTGTTTAGTTGAAATAAAAACATGGATGATACCATAAAGGGTTGCCATTGGATGGATGATCGAATCGCCGCTCGTGCATGCATCCTGTACTGGCAGCCCCATTGACCTGAAATCACACTCTCCGCATTTTTTCGAATTGAGGCAAATACAAATGCCGATGGATTGACATCCAAACCTACTGTGGCCTCCATGGTCAAATTAGACCGGCTTTCACGCGGACGAAAAAAGGTATTCAGACCATCAACCTGCAATCCAACAACCACCTGATTATCTGGTTTATAAAGAAGTTTCAATCGAGCATCCAAATCAGCGCTTGCCAAAAACCCGCTACCGGTTGTAACCAAGCAACGCGTTTGAACCATCATCATCCATTGGTCAGTCAACCATTTTCCGTAACCCCCATGCATTCGCCATTGAGCCAGGGCCGGCATTCCTGTTCGGCAAAATGAGGCTGTGAACAACCCTCCAGCGCCTACCGATGCCCATGTCAATGTAGTCTCTTGCAAGCCGGCATTGACATATGGCCACGTTGTCCGAATGCCCCAGTAGTTTTTTCGCTTGTGGACTGTATGTCCGGCAGTATGAAATCCGGAGAAAACATCTGGCTGATGCCTGGACGGCACAGCGCCTTCACCCGATAAAGATCCGACGGCTGATAACCACTGCGCCGACAGATTATGAACGGTCATCAACCAAAAAAACAGGAAACAGCATCGCATCGGCAAAACAACAATAATCCACGTCTGACTCCATGTGACTTTATACGCTTCGAAACGCTATTTCAACAACAGCAAAAGGTGAAAAAAACGAACGGATCAAGTCTGTTGGAATCAATACTTTTGCGTATGAAAATTCTGGATGGTAAAACAGCATCGGCGTTTTACAAAGACGAAATCAAAAAACGCGTCGCTGAACAGGCCGCCTCTGGGAAAAGAAAACCCGGATTAGCGGCAATTTTAGTAGGCAACAATGGCGCCAGCGAAACCTATGTAGCCAGCAAGGTCA
>JBJTXG010000243.1:0-2007 GCA_046082125.1 Ferruginibacter sp.
CGTTCTTCATTGCTTCGGCAATCCACATGAATTTCGGTACAGGGGCCGCAAGGACCGGTTTCGCCCATCTCCCAGAAATTATCTTTTTTACTGCCGAACAGAATGCGGTCTTCCGGCACTCGTTTTTTCCATTCGGCAAGGGCAATCGTTGAGGCCGGGATACCTTCGTTCTCATCGCCGCCAAAAACGGTCACATAGAGCCGGTCTTTATCGATTTGATAAACGTCTGTCAGCAACTCCCAGCTCCAGGCGATGGCTTCGGCTTTGAAATAACCGACTTCCGGGTGTTCCGGATCGCCAAAACTCCAGTTACCCAGCATTTCAAACATCGTATGGTGGTAGGTGTCTACACCTACTTCTTCCAGATCATTGTGTTTACCGCTTACACGCAAACATTTTTGGGTGTCGGCCACCCGGTTGTAAGGGGCTTTTTTGTTGCCTAAAAAATAATCCTTGAACTGGTTCATACCGGCGTTGGTAAACAGGAGTGTGGGATCATTTTGAACCACAATGGGTGCCGATGGGACGATTGTATGTTGTTTGGAGCGGAAAAAGTCCAGAAATCGCTGTCTGATCTCGGAGGCGGTCATCATAATTCCTGATTGTAAACGTTGCGTATGGGATCGGGTTTATATTTGTATTTTACACATCTTACCTAACCCAGATTGGCTGCAAAATACACATTAACAGCCACTATTTGGTCAACGAACGCAGTGAATGAAAAGAATCAAATTTTTCTTCAATCCGCAAACCCTTCAGTTTGAGCAGCTGACGGTGCCACTGCGCGTGAAGCTGCTTCGTTTCATTGGGGTTCTGTCTGCCATTCTCGTTACATCGGCGTTGGTTATTTATTTGTACACCCGGTTTTTCCCTAATAAACCCGAAGTGGCCGAATACAATAAAAAAATGGAGTTGATGAATTACCGGTATGACGTGTTGAAGAAAACCCTGAATGAACTGGAGGGACGTATGGGTTCGCTGGAGCAGCGGGACAATGAATTATATAGGTCTATTTTCGAGGCCAACCCCATTCCGGACAGCCTTCGGGTTGTTTTAATTCAACAAGAAAAGCAGGCTGCCGTATCCCGCAGTTCCACGGAAGAGATTTTGGGGGATGATTTGCAGAAGCAGTTGGATCAGCTTAGTGCCCGTATCCGTTATCAGCAGAAAAGTTACGAGGAGATTGCTGTCTTGATTCGCAATCAGGATCAGAAGCTGGCCTGCATACCGGCCATACAACCGGTTAGCAACAAACAATTAAATCGGATTGCCAGTGGATTTGGCAACCGGATTGACCCGGTTTATGGTACTACCAAAATGCACAAAGGGCTTGATTTTGCGGCGCCCCAGGGCGTCCCAATTTATGCCACCGGCAACGGAGTGGTTATTACGGCTACGTATGCCCCAACCGGATATGGCAATCATGTGGTTATTCGGCATGGATATGGATATGAAACGCTCTATGGACATATGGTGCGTATGAATGTGGTAGGTGGTCAGACGGTTGTACGGGGTCAGGTCATTGGTTGGGTGGGCAGTACCGGAAAAAGCACCGGTCCGCATTGTCATTATGAGGTGCATGTAGCCGGCCAGGCGGTGGACCCGATCCATTTCTTCTATAATGACCTCACTCCGGCGCAATTCGACCAGCTGGTGAAAATGGCCGCTTCCGGCAGTGCCAAGAGTTTTGATTAGGCCGCTTTGTTCTAGCGAAGCGCATCTCTACAAATCGACCTTCGAATAAAGGCATTGGATTCTCTTTCTTTTTCATCAGGATTATGCACAACAAGTCGCTTGTTGAAGAGTATACTATTTCGCTATTTTTCCAATTTCCATTTTCCTTTTTCAATATCTTTACCATACATCCATCGCTTATGGCCACTCGATTAAAACAAACCCTTTTAAATTTCGATTTTCCGGAAGAGCATGATCCGGTTCAAGAACCCGTTTTGCATTCGCACGAGGAAACGGCTGCAGTTGTAATCGAACAGCCGCCAACGATAGAGG
>JBJTXG010000244.1:0-6922 GCA_046082125.1 Ferruginibacter sp.
GTACTTCTAAAGATCTGCTGGCAAGTCCCTTCGAAGCCAGTGCCCTGCGCTATGTGGCTTTCCGGGAACTGAGCAAGATCTACGACAGCCCACATGAAAATCGAAAAAAAACAGCTGAACTGTTCCGATTGGTTTCAGCGGCACACTTGTCCTACCTGAACCACCCCAACTCCAAAAAAGAGCGGAGCGAGTATTACAATGCGATCACCGATGTGGGTGTTTCCTTACGAGAAGCAGAGTCAAGTGCACTTACACAGCGAACTCAGCGAACTTTTTCGTTTATCAATAGCGGACTAAATGCAGCCAATTCCATGACTGCAATGGCCACCGGAAATCAACAAGCGGCCGGCATGTTTAAAAGCAACGCCGAAAGAGGCGTTTTAGAAACCATGGCGCAGAACAAAACGCGTACGGAACAACTCGGACAGAAGTACAACGACTATGATAAAAAAATCAACGCCGGCTCATTCCGGTTGAGTGATGGAATGAATTTCGACCAGGGAAAACCTATCTCACCCAATGAGATCAGCTACCTGCTGATCAAAACCCCCGAAACGGTACAAAGCGCGCTCAATGCATTTGCTGCAGATAAGCCTAAACTCAAAAAACTGGTAGCCAAATTTTATCAGACTCGGGCAGATGCCGATCTCGGAGCCCTGTTTCAGTATTTCACCGATTATGAAATGAAAGTGGTTAACTACGAGTGCCGGGGAATGGCGATACCGGCAAATGTAATGGGAGAGTTCTGAGTATGACTAACCCCGTACCCCCATCACAGCGGGTCGATATCGACGAATCATAAACCGTTGGCGAATCATCATGGAGGGATATGAAACACCCGGATAGAAATATCGGATCCGGTCTTTGTCCGACTCATCCGACTTCATTCTTGCTTTGTCGATCATTAAAAAATTACCTTGATCGTCCAGCGGCACAAGTTCATATACACTCGTATCGATCTGGCTGCGGGCGTCCGACCACATTCCTTTTTTTAGGAATTCGACCACGCCACTGGGCTTGGTGGGCAGCGCCGTTTGATTTGTCTTCTCTACCATGAAATCATCCATGTCGGGCATCTTCTTGGAAAGGGCCGCAACGGTATTCGAAGCAGTTGGCTGACTTTGCTTCTCTCGAAATAAAATGGAAGGAGCAGGAGGCGAGGCGGGAGTGGTGCCTTGCTGATTGCCGGCCGGAGATTTCGAAGATTGTTGTGCACCGGGAAATTCAATCGCTTTTTCAGCCGTGCCGGATCGAACCGCCGGATTGCCTTTTCCCAACCGGGCCAACACATCATCCATCAGCAACATTTTGATGGAGCGAAGATTTGGTTTATGAAGCTGAACGACGTCGTTGTCAAAAATTTGTCCCGGACCCGGAACAGTAAACAGGACCTCTACCGGCTCATTCAATCCGATAAAGTCCAATACCAAATAACCCGCTGTCACTTCCCCTGTCTTCGGATCGGCCGGCATGCCGTCGGGTGCTTTCACCTGAATATGCGCCGTCGGGTGACAAACACCCAAATTGGTGAATTGTCCCGCATTCGGTCGATTCATCGTACAACGCTTGATCCGATACATGACGTAATCATACGAAGTGGTTACGCCGGCAGAATTATTGGCTTTTATTCGTTCCCATGAAGAGAAATAATCCTGGTGCTCGCATTGTGCATATACAGTGATCGATGAACAAGCAAATACAAAGAAGCAGGCGAGCGCAGATCGAATCCCATGCATTCCATGTATCATCCTGCCTATTTTTTGAATCCCCGACATAAACATCAGTAACGAATGCCGCCGTTGTTGCTTTTGCGCATGGTCTCCGCATTTTGTCGACATTGCTCGGCGACTTTCCGAATCGCAGCCTTATCTGCTTCTGGAAGGACACTACCGCAATACTGAAGGATGAGCATCCCTTGTTTCCATTGCAACATGTATGCATCCGCCTGCAAGCCAGAGGCTTTATACTTTTTATACTCGGCAGAGTTTCTCCAAGCAGCTTCGAATTGACGAACACAGGCATCCGTGGAAGTCTTACCTGATTTAGCGGCAGCCGGATTACCCCCGGCATTCGCGGGTGGTGTTTCACCCGCTGCCATCGCCGACATCTGCGCCAGGTCGATGTTGTTTCGGGCGGCAAAATCGGTGAGGGTTTTGCTGAAGCCTTCCTTGGCCGCTTCTTTCAACGCAGCGGTTTTTTGCTGACTCTCTTCTTTTGCAAGCGCCACCCGCCTCAATTCGTCTTGAAAGAATTGATTGACCGTTTTGCTTTGACTGATCGTGGCAGCCAAGTTAGCGTCCGATTGAATCAGATTGGAAATCTCCCCAATGTATCGTCCTTCGACCTCCTCTGTCTGTCGGTATAATTCAGCAATTCGGTTGGCCTCTTGGGTGTTGCGCCGTATGGCGGCGTCTGCGATCATGCCGCCAATGAGGTTCCCCGCCGCTGCAGTTAGTCCGGTCATCTGTTGTTGTTGCGGCGTTGAATAAATGGCATTGTTCAATTGTTGTTGTTGGGCGGTGGCTTGTGGGAGTCCGCTGGAAAAATTCCCCATTTGGATGATGTTGTTTTTGTTGATGCCGATGCGCCATACGAAACTGGTCTTCCGTCTGTAGAACATATTGACCCGGGCCTGTGCCTTGGCAAGCTCCAGCATATTGGGGTTTTGTCGTTCTTTATCGGCTAAATTGAGTAAGTGTTTCTTTGTTATGGCAAAGATCTGTTCATCATTCAGGAATTGATTCACCAAAGATTCCATGGCAACGGGCAAAGAATTAAGAAAGAGATCTCGTAACACTACTCTCCTGCTACCCGTCCGATGATAGACGTGTTTCTCTCCGATAAAAATCGCCTGCCGATAGGATTTGATCAGGTTGCCGGTAACGTCTTTTACATTGAGTTGGTAAAGGGCGTTACTTGGAAAATAATTGCCTCCATTGTGTTTGGCTAACCACATGGCGATGAAGTTAGGCGTAGGCGGAACAAATACTGCTCCAAAAGGAACTAAAATCCAGAAGGGCCCGGTATTTTTTCGCGTGTAACTCCAAAGCCCCATGCACTGGAAGTCGAATACCAGTCCATTGACGGACATCTGTTTATCCCCGTAGAGCGAGCTGGTGATGGGACTCGTTTCATAGTTAGAAATACTTTTTTTAGCAGCCAGTTTCTGCGCAGCATATTGGAAACGCTCATCGAGTCTGCGACTCAGATTTTCCAATCCTTGAAGCTCTATGGACACCTCATCGACCAGCCTCCATTTTTTATCGAGCGGAATTGGGATGTCCGCTTCATCGTTCATGGTAAAGGTGAAGTGCGCCATATCCAGAAAATCCAACTTCTTATCCGACTGCGCAAAAATGGCCGGAAAATTTCCAGCATTGATGTTCAGAAAACGACTCGGAAAGTAGGGGTATGAATCCATCCAGCGTTTCTCCATTTTACTCACCATGCCGGAATTCAACTTATAGGAGCCGTCTTTCAAAAAGTTGGGATTATCCTTGAGAAACTTTTTGCTGGGTTGCCAGGTTGGAAGGATCCGAACAAATTTATTACTGTAGTTCTCCAAAACCGGAAATACCACTTTCCCGGTATTCTCATTTTCTGAAATGGAGAATTGTGCCGAAACAGCAGTAATGAGCGAGACCAAACAAATCAATAAAATCACCTTTTTCATAATCAGATGTGAATAGTAATACATCGTAAAAAGGTTGACTGGTTTCTATTAGATTTTTACGTATCAGTTCCGAATCCCCCCTCCACTGGCCGATCTTACCTGGTTGGCCCGTTGACGGCATTGTTCAGCTACTTTTCGGATGGCCGCCTTTTCAGGCTCGGGCAGTACGCTGCCGCAATACTCCAGAATCAGCATACCTTGTTTCCACTCCGCCATACATTGATCGGCGTAATTGCCGGTAGATTTCCACTTTTTATACTCGGCTGTATTTCGCCAAGCAGCTTCGAATTTGCGGGCACAGGGATCGACTGCAGTTTTACTTCCCTTGCCGGCAGCGGGAGAAGCCGCGCTGGCCGGGGGCGGATTTTCGCCGGCACCTATAGCCGACATCTGAGCCAAATTGATATTGTTGCGCGAAGCAAAATCGGTCAATGTTTGACTGAACGACTGCTTCACCACTTCATTAACGGCCTGCGTCTTTTGTTTGCTCTCTTCCTTGACCTGCGTCACCCGCTTGAATTCATCCTGAAAGAACTGGTTGACCGACTGACTTTTACTGACCAATGCCGAAAGCTCCTTATCTGATTCGATCAACTGACTCATCTCCTCGAAATACTGCTTCTCGAAGGCAAGGGTTTGCTGAAACAACTCCCCGATCCGGGCGGCCTCTCGCGCATTCTGATTGATCGCTCCCTTTACAAACATATTTCCCAGCATCAAACCCGCCGTAGAACCAAGATTCGCCATCTGCTGTTGGGTAGGATCGGTGTAAACGGCCCGGTTCAATTGCTGTTGTGTGTTCAGGTACTGACCAAACGACTGGGTACTATTCCCCAATTGCTGAATGTTATTGGCGTTTTCTCCCAACTGCGCAACAAAAGAAGATTTACGCCGATACAACATGTTCAATTTGGCCTGCGCCCTGGCCAGTTCAAGTAAATTGGGATTCTGCTGCTCTTTCTTTCTCAGATTTTGCAAGTGCCGCTGGGTATTGGCAAGCGTTTGCTCATCGTTCAGAAATCTGTTTACCAACGACTCCATAGCCACCGGCAAACTGGCCAGTAACAGGTCTCTGTTCACGGTATAAATGGAACCCGACTTGAAATATTTATGTCGCTCACCGATGAAAATGGCCTGGCGGTAAGACTTGATGAGGTTGCCGGTAACATCCCGAACATTCAACTGAAAAAGAGCATTACTGGGATAATAATCGCCCCCCTTATGCTTGACCGCCCATAACATCCAAAAATTAGGCGTCACCGGTATAAAGGCAAAGCCGGGTAGCACCAAGCCCCACAACAGAGAGTTGTCTTTTTTGGAATAACACCAAACACCTAAACATTCAAAATCAAAAACCAGGTCGTTCACATACATTTCCCGCTCCCCGTAAATGGAACTGGCAACAGGACTTACCTCGTATTTGGAGATCTTCTTTTTGGAGACCAGCTGTTGAGCCGCACCCGCGAAACGATCATCGTAGCGCTGACGAAGACGCTCTAATCCATATACCTCAGCCGACGTTTCATCCGCCAACATCCATTTTTTAGATAGCGGCAAATTGATATCCGACGCCCCATTCATGGTGAACGTGAAATGCACCATATCCAAAAAATCGAGACTCTTCTCCGACCAGGCAAAAGTGGCCGGAAAAATGCCGGAATTGATATTGATGAACCGGGGTGAATAAAATGGGTAAGCCTTCATCCCATAGGGTTCACGGGAGCGCATCATCCCTTCATTCAATTTATACGTACCGTCCTTCAAAAAGGAAGGATTATTCTTCAAAAATTTCTTGCTCGGGGTCCAACTCGGCAGAACGGTAAGATTCGAATTCGAAAAGCCTTCCAAAGTCGGAAAGACAACCTGCTCTGCAGGTTTACCATCGGACAGGGAGAACTGCGCATAACTCTGGTTCACGCAACAAAAAATCAAAATAAAAAAGAATACCTTCTTCATGAGTGTATTTTTAAAAGTTAAAATACAAAAAAAAGAATATGTGACCAACAAGCTGAAACAACTGCAGACCGCAGACATTTCATACCTTTCAGTCCGAAACATGAAACAGCTGCTGTCTCTCGCCCTCTGTGTCAGCCTATTGAATCCTGCCCGGTCGGCAGCCACTGACAGTCTTTTCAGCTCCGACACGACGCACCAACCCGCTACCTTCTCCTTAAAATCCGATGAAACCTTTAACAAAAAACGATTTTACGCCATTGCCGGATCCACAACACTTGCCCTTGGCGGGTCCTACCTGTATCTGAAAAAAACCTGGTGGTCGGAAGGCAAAACATCCTTTCATTTTGACGGAGGCAACCGATTGATCGATATGTTCCACCTGCGCCGGGACGGGAAATATGCCAAGAACCTCGATAAGGCCGGTCATTTTTATGGAGGCATCATCAGCGCCGGACTGCTTTCCAAAAGTCTCCAATGGGCCGGGATAATTACTTCACTGTCACAGGTGGTAAATCTGAACTAAACATATCTCTGAAGAACATCAACTTTCCATCTACTCTCTTCCAAAGCAAAAAACGTCGGAATCGAATGTTAAATAAATGCTATGACACATAAATGGTCACACATTAAAAAATCTAACTACCTGTAATTCAATTTATATCAACGAAAAATCACACCCATGGCCGCTCGCATAAACGGCCAAGTAGGCAACGATGAGATCAACCGTAACTCCTGCCCCAACGTCGTTTCATTGTCCAAAAACCCAAACACCCGCTGCGCCGGATTGCGCGCAAACAACCTCGAAAACACCCGATCCCCCCGCATATACCCCCTCGCCAACACATCCAACAACACCCGATCGTAAAACATGAACCGCCCCGCATCCGATGGCAACGCCTCCAACGAACGCCCCTCCACCAATGCCCGAGCGATTACATCCGAACGCTTCTGAATGAACTGAAACGTATACCCACTCGAGGCCTTCGTCTGCCCCCCAGCCGTACCAATGTGATACATCCCATTCCGATAAAACGGAAAAGCCTGCCCCGTCATCGGAATCACCCCAAACTCCTCTTCCACCACCCTATGTGCACCGATATTCAAAAAACGAGATAGATAATCATCCAACCCCCGATCGTACTCCGCATCACTCAATAATTTTTCAGTGAACAGTGTATACTCGACTAATGCTCGTCGCTTCGTTATGGGCAATACATATGCAAACGTGGTACCATGACCTTGATCCACCCGAAAATCCATCAACGTCGCCCGCAGGGGATCGAAAAAATCCTC
>JBJTXG010000245.1:0-3996 GCA_046082125.1 Ferruginibacter sp.
CATATTGTTGTTTTTCCTGTGAGGGCGGGAATGGAGGCATGCTGCCGGCCTGCACGGAGGCGGCAATCGAAAATCGGTTGGCAAATACATCTTCGTAACGGGTTAATGAAAAAGGGGCGATCCCGTTTGGATTATGACAACTGGTACAATGTGAATAGATGATACAAGCAATGCCATCGGTCCAGGTTGGCGTATGGGCCTTGACTTCTTCATTATCAAAGCCCAAAAACAGAATAAATACAGCGATTAAAAAGGGGTTCATGCGAGTTCTTTTGGTAAACGAATGAGGTAGACGATCGTTTAATGAGTTGGTTTAACTCATGTCGGTGTTCCTAAAATAACCTGATTTTTTGAAAAATCACACCGGTCACATAATTATTTCTTTTCATTGTTTGCATTTTCTTCTCCTACCTTTATTTTTGCAATAGTCATTTTTCATCGAATCCTATCAATGCCATCACCCCGCTTTTCCGGGGTCTTAGCTATTACACTATTGCGTATGAATTGCATTTCTTTTCCCCGCTTGTTGCTTTTTTTGGTGATGCTCATGATGAGTGCTACAACCGCTTTTTCTCAAAGCTCCTCTACTTCTTGTATTACGGCCGATTTTTCAACAGAAGATAACAATTGGATCCTTACGAACGGAGCCAGTCGAAGAAGTTATCCCAATCCGGTCAATGGCTGCGCTTCCGATATGGGTATTGTCACACCCGGCGTTGGTGGAAACAATCCCGCTCTGATCCTTACACCCGAGCGAATCAGCAACGGTGGTTCGCTGACGGTAGCGTTTGATATTTTTCGCTTCAATGCCAATCTCTCGTGTAATTCCTGGTCGGATTATGATTGTCCAACTTCGATGGATTTGTTTTTTGTAGTCGGTAGCACCACCATTCCGGCTGTTATTGATTTACTATTACCACCCGGCGGTCCGGGTAATAGTCCTCGGGTGAGTACGACCGTTGCCTTCCCTGCATCCATTTCACCCGGCACCTCCTATCGGATTCGGGTGGTTTTTAAACCTAAAAGCGGTACAGGTAATTGCAATCAGCCCAATAGTCGGTATGTGCTCGATAATTTTTTTATTTGTCCGCCCATTAACCCGATCGACGCCATCAATGATACGTATTGCGATGAAACAAACGGATCGCTGGTTGTCAATGGAAATGTGGCATCCAATGATCTCTCGTTTGCCGGAGCGAATATCGTTTACTCGGTCGTTAGTGCACCGATCGCTAATGGAGCCACATCACCCGGTGGCGCTACGTTGGTATTGAACGCAGATGGAACCTTTACGATAACAAGAACGGATTTACTCCGATCCGTATTCACATTTACCTATCGAATGACCGAAACAACAACCGGACAATCTGATCTCGCACAAGTAGTCGTTTGTTTTTCAGACGCAGGTCCTGTGCCGGTTCAACTGAGTTCATTCACAGCTTCCCGCACCGATGCAGTTGTTTCATTGGCCTGGAAAACAGCGCACGAAAGTAATTTGACCCAGTTTGTTGTAGAACGAAACACTGGCAATGGCTACTTGACAATTGGAACAGTCAACCCTATGAATGCAGTCAATGGATCTGTCTACTCGTATACTGACAAACAACCATCCCGGCTGGCTGCATCCTATCGGTTACGAATAGTTGAACAAGACGGTCGATTTGGATTCAGTCTGGTGAAAACTATTGCCGCATTACCTGAAACCGTATTGGTATATCCGAATCCATCGAACGGAAATGCACAGGTGTTCATCGATGCCGCTTCTTCGCATATAATCGATATCATCGTATTCAACCAAACCGGCGCTCGTGTGCGTCATTATGCGGGATTCAGAAATAACACGCTCTTTCTCAAAGGACTTGAATCCGGCAATTACCTGATTCGTGTGCATAACCGTAGTACCGGAAAAACCACGGTGGAAAAGCTAACGGTTTTATAAGCGTTCCAACCCATTTCCTGGCCGCCCGACATCGGGCGGTTTTTTTGTTAATCATGCTGGGGTTCGTTCGAGTAACACAACGCATTCGATGTGGTGGGTATGCGGAAACATATCCACCGCCTGTGCCTTTACGACCTGGTATTTTTCAGCAAGCAACTGCAGGTCACGGGCCTGGGTGGCTGTATTGCAACTCACATACACGATTCGGGGGGACTCTATTTCAAGAAGCTTTTTTACTAATTTCTCATGCATACCTGCCCGCGGCGGGTCGGTAATAATTACATCCGGTTTGCCGTGTTTTGCAAAAAAAACATCATCACAAATCTTGATCACATCGCCGGCAAAAAAATCGGCATGATCAATCTTGTTCAAAGCCGCATTCTTTTTGGCATCCTCAATCGCCTCGTCTATTACTTCTACGCCAATCACTTTTTTAGCCTGATCGCTTAGAAACAAACCGATACTGCCGGTACCACAGTATAAATCATAAACGGTTTCCTGTCCCGTAAGTCCGGCAAAGGATTTGGTAATGCTGTAAAGGGTTTCGGCTTGTTTCGTGTTGGTTTGAAAAAATGATTTCGGACTGATGATAAATTCCAGCGCACCCAACTTTTCGGTCACATAACCCTTGCCAAAATAGACTTGCGGCGTCAGGTCGTAGATGCTGTCGTTCCATTTCGGATTGATGGTGTAGAGCAAGGTAGTAATGGCCGGAACTTCTGTTAGCAAATGATCCAGCAGGGCGATCCGGTTTTCGGTGTCTTCGTTATTGATACAAACATTGACCATCAGCTCGCCCGTAGTTGTATACCGCACGATGATATTGCGTAGCCAACCGGTGTGCGCTTTGATGTCGTAAAAAGAAAGGTTATTTGTTTCGGCGAAGGTCCGCACCGTATTTCGAACCAGATTGTTGATCGGATCCATCAGATGACATTCCGTGATGTTGATGGCCTTATCGAAGATGCGGGGTGCATGAAATCCGAGGGCGTTTTCATGAATGATTGGCTGATTCGATCGTATGTCCTCTTCGGTTCGGTATCGACGATTACAGGCTGTGAACTCCAGTTTGTTCCGGTAATGTGTAATGGGGTTCGCGCCGGTAATAGGCAGCCATTCGGGGACCTGTATTTTACCAATCCGTTCAAGATTATCCGCCGCTTCCTGTTGTTTATAGACTAGCTGCTTTTCATAGGGCAGCATCTGCCATTTACATCCTCCGCAAGTACCAAAGTGGACACAAAATGGCTGAACGCGATCGGGAGCCGGCTCCAGCACGTTGAGAACACGACCTTCGCCCCAGTCTTTTTTATTTTTGAACAGCAGCACATCCACCCGGTCGCCTGGTACGCCGCCACTTACAAAAATCACTTTACCATCCTGCCGAAACAAGGCTTTTCCCTCGGCGGCATAATCAGTTAGCAGCACGTTTTCAAGAACCAGGGGCTTTTTTCGTTTTTTCACTCGTCAAAAGTACACGCTTTGTGCTTGAGAACAGATTGTTAATGATTCGTAATTTTGCAGACCATGTCACAGGAAACGACGTTTTGATCGTTGATTTTGATACATTTGAAACCCTAACAATCCGCCATGAAGCGCTTTTTACTTTTTAACGGACTTTTCTTTCTTTCCTTTTTGGCCTTTTCTCAAAAAGGTGATAATCAGGTTAAGGCGGCTAAGCCACAGACGGCATCCAAGGTATTCAATCCGAATAGTTTGCCCGAAATCGACAGCGGTTTTCGAGTGACAGCCCGCTTGAAGGGCTACACGGCCGGCGTGGCCTATCTCTGTTATCATTTCGGAAAAAACCTCAATATCGCCGACTCATCGGTTATGGGCGAAGACGAGGTGGTGGTGTTTGATGGCGGAAAACCCTTGCCAGGCGGCATTTATTCCATTGTTTTTCCTGGCAAGCGATACCTGTTTGATTTTTTTATCGATAAAGAACAGGTAATCAACCTCGTGGCAGACAGTTCGGATTTAGCGAATGTACAAATAGTTGGTTCTCCTGAAAATAAGTTATTTCAGGAATATCAACGTTTTGTTTCGGTAAAAGG
>JBJTXG010000246.1:0-3466 GCA_046082125.1 Ferruginibacter sp.
CACAATCATAATCACAGGCGGTGCCGGCTTCATCGGCTCGCACCTCGTTCGCTTGTTCGTGACCAAGTATTCCGATTACCGCATCGTGAATCTGGATGCACTCACTTACGCGGGTAATTTGGAAAACTTACGCGACATCGATCAGTTGCCGAATTATGTTTTCGAGAAAGTGAACATTCTGGATGCGGCCGAGCTAAAAAGGGTATTCGATCAATACCAACCTGACGGCGTCATCCACCTCGCCGCTGAAAGTCACGTCGATCGCTCGATTCATTCTCCACTCGATTTTGTCTACACCAATGTAATTGGCACGGTAAACTTACTCAACGAAGCCAAGAATCTATATCTCAACCGCCTCAACCCGCTCAGCCAGTTCCGCTTTTACCATGTGAGCACAGATGAGGTCTACGGGGCACGCGGCGACACCGGCTTCTTCACAGAGCAAACCAAATATGATCCACACTCTCCCTATAGCGCTTCCAAAGCCTCCAGCGATCATTTCGTTCGCGCTTATCACGATACCTACGGCCTGCCCGTCGTGATCAGCAATTGCTCGAACAATGATGGCCCCAATCATTTTCCGGAAAAACTGATCCCGCTTTTCATTAACAACATCATCGATAAAAAGCCTTTACCGGTTTACGGTGACGGACTCTATACCCGTGATTGGCTCTATGTGAAAGATCATGCTGCCGCCATTGATCAAGTTTTCCACGCGGGTAAAAATGGCGACACGTATAACATTGGTGGGTTTAACGAGTGGCGAAATATTGACCTGGTGAAGTTGTTGTGTAGGCTGATGGATGAAAAGCTGGGTAATGCCCCTGGAACGAGTGATTCCCTGATCACTTATGTGAAGGACCGCCCCGGTCACGATCGGCGATATGCCATTAATGCTTCCAAGATCAATCAGGAATTGGGCTGGAAGCCATCAGTAACCTTTGAGGAAGGTTTGTCGGTGACGATAGATTGGTATTTGGCTAATGGTGATTGGCTTTCGCGGGTTACCTCGGGGGAGTATCAGGTGTATTATTCGAAAATGTATTCTTGATGAATACCCCTGCCCCTTAAAGGGGTCTCTTTGTTCTTTTTTCTTGATAAAGCACCCCCCCAAACCCTAAAAGGTCTTTCTCTACTTTTTTGTCTTGACACAAAAAAGTAGCAAAAAAGGTCAAGGAAAAACGATTGGCTCCGCCCGTTTTTCCGGCCCACGCGCAGCTTTGCTGTAGTTTTCTGGATAAGTAAGCAAAAAAATATTCCTTCATCTAATCTTGTGGACTAAACGATATCATTTGAAGATTAGTTGCTTGATTTTGGGCTTAAATCTTTCCGAAATAATAGTCTACACTAATTCGCCTCATAATGAAATATGATTTTATAGACATTCAGAAGTGTAATATGTGCGGCTCATCTACGTTAAGACATGAATTGATGGGGCGACGTTTGAATAAGTCACAAGGACTTAGTCCCTCGAAAAAAGGCGGACTATCCACTTCAGTATTTCGGTGCAAAGACTGCATGTTAATCTTTTCCAATCCAATGCCGGTGCCAATTAACATCCAAGATCATTATGGCATTCCTCCGGAGGAGTATTGGAAAGAGGATTATTTTGACGTTGCTTCCGACTACTTCTATAGGGAAATTGAACAATCGAAGCAACTTGTTGACTTTCAAGCCGGGATGAAATCACTTGATATAGGCGCTGGAATCGGGAAGTGCATGATTGCTATGAGAAAGGCAGGGTATGACTCTTATGGTATTGAGGCTTCTGTACCTTTTTTTGAGCGTGCAATCTCGAAAATGGGTGTTTCTGCCGAGAAGCTACAGTGTTCGGCAATCGAGAATGCCTATTTCCCAGAAAATCACTTTGACTTTATAACCTTTGGTGCAATACTTGAGCATCTTTACGATCCCTCGAGTGTGCTTTTGAACGCTGTAAAGTGGCTAAAGCCCGGTGGAATTATTCATGTCGAAGTTCCTTCCTCCCATTGGCTCATAGGTTCAATGATTAATCTTTACTACCGGTTAACTGGAACTGGCTTTGTTACAAATCTATCGCCAATGCACGTGCCGTTTCATTTATATGAATTTGGCATTGACTCGTTCAGGCGAAATGGAGAAATGATTGGCTACTCAATTGTATTACATGAGTATTATGTATGCAATACATACTTGCCAAAGATTTTTGACTATCTCCTTAAAAGCTACATGCGTAAAACAAGCCGGGGCATGCAATTGTGCGTATGGCTTAGAAAAATTAAATAATGAAAGGCATTATCCTCGCCGGAGGCTCTGGCACTCGTCTGTATCCCATCACCAAGGCCATCAGCAAGCAACTCATGCCCATCTACGACAAGCCGATGATCTATTATCCCTTGTCAACCTTGATGATGGCGGGTATTCGAGAGATCCTGATCATCTCTACACCGGAGGATCAAGCTTCCTTCATGCGCTTATTGGGCGATGGCAGTGCGCTGGGCTGCCGGTTTGAATATGCGAAACAAGAAGTGCCTAATGGGTTGGCCCAAGCTTTCGTGATCGGAGCTGATTTTATCGGATCCGATTCCGTAGCCTTGGTATTGGGCGATAATATTTTTCACGGCGCCGGATTGGACAAGCAGTTGCAATCGTTGCAAACGATTCAGGGTGGATATGTATTTGCCTATCAGGTTTCTGATCCGGAGCGATATGGGGTGGTGCAATTTGATTCGGAAATGAAAGCCATCAGTATCGAAGAGAAGCCTGTGAAACCAAAATCAAACTTCGCGGTACCGGGTCTTTACTTCTATGATAATGAAGTAGTGCAGATCGCCCAGGAGCTAAAGCCCTCGCCCCGTGGTGAATACGAGATCACAGATGTGAATAAAGCCTATTTGGAAGCGGGTAAATTAAAGGTTGCCGTATTGGATAAAGGAACTGCCTGGCTGGATACCGGAACCTTTGACTCGTTGAGTGATGCTTCAGAATTTGTTCGGGTGATTGAAAAAAGACAAGGGATCAAGATCGGCTGCATCGAGGAGGTGGCGTACCGAAACGGATTCATTACCCGCGAGCAGTTATTAGCACTTGCTGAGCCCTTGAAGAAGAGTGGATATGGGAAGTATCTTAAAACTGTTGTCTCTTAAATAATTAAACTCTGTTCCCTAAAATCTAAACTGGTAGCGAACAGTGTTTAGGGTTTAGCACTCAAAAATAATGTCATTACGCTTCGCGCTCGTTGGTTGCGGCCGCATCGGTCAGGTCCATGCCAGAGAAATTCGGCGGATAGGAAAACTAGTGGCTGTCTGTGATGTGGTTGCGGAAAAAATGGATACGGTAGTTGGCAACGATCCGATCACTAAGTATCCATCCTTGACAGCACTCTTGCATGCTGAAAACGAAATTGACTTGGTGGTGATCGCCACGCCGAACGGGCTGCATGCCCAACAATCCATCGAGGCCTTGAGGGCCGGCAAACACGTGCTTT
>JBJTXG010000247.1:0-4078 GCA_046082125.1 Ferruginibacter sp.
CATTACAATGGCATCTTGTGCGATGCCCTCCCATACAGAAAGGTCGCCGGTTTCTTTCCAATACAAGTAGGCTAAAATGGATTTTGTTCCGGCGCCATCCGCATGGGCCGTAGCCACATAATCCGGATCTCCGGATAAAAAGTCAGGATACACTTTACAAAACGCGTTGGGAAAAAGTCCGGTGGACAGGCCGGCCGTGGCACGATGCACTTCTTCTTTCTGGGCTGATACCCCTCGTTGTTCATAGCGGCTCATAAAAAAAAATTTCCAAACAAAACTACCGCCCAAGGTTGAAAGTCGGGTGAAATTTATGCGTTAGTTTTGCACGTGAGCGAATGAACATATACACAAGCATCGAAGACATCCCCAATTTACATCATCCGGTCATCACGACCGGCTCATTTGATGGGGTACATCTGGGACACCAGCAAATACTGGCCGCCATGTGTGAACTAGCACAGCAGATTCATGGCACAACTGTGCTGATTACCTTCGATCCTCATCCCAGAAAACTCCTGAATCCTACGGAGCAATCCCTTTTTCTGCTGAGCAGTTTTTCAGAGAAAATCAACCTACTGGAAAAGGCAGGCATTGATCATCTTGTTGTGCTGCCGTTCACCAACGAAATAGCCCAAATGTCCGCCAACAAATACGTTGAGGATTTTCTGATGGCCGTTTTCAAGCCACATACGTTGTTCGCGGGCTACGACCATCGGTTTGGCAAAAACAGAACCGGCGACATCCAACTCTTGAAAAATTATGCCGAGGCTGGCCATTTCAAGGTCATTGACATTTCAAAACAACTTTGTGACAACCTAGCCATTAGCAGCAGCGCCATCCGAAAAGCCATTACCCTCGGCGACATGGAGCAAGCCAACAGCTTGTTGGGATATCGATATTCCATCACTGGTATTGTCATCAAAGGCGACGGCATTGGTCACACAATCGGATTTCCAACGGCCAACATCAGTCCTCTGCAAGCCGACAAACACATCCCTGGCGATGGTGTGTATGCTGTGATGGTTTACCTTGAAAACGAACGACCCCATCCGGGCGTCATGAACATTGGATACCGACCTACCCTCTCGGGTTCAGACCGGCGACTTGAAGTCCATCTGCTCGGCTTTGATACTTCGATTTACGGACTAGAACTAACGGTTCAGTTTCATCATAAATTACGGAACGAACAAACCTTCCGTGATTTGAATGCCCTGAAAACACAGATCAAGCTGGACTGTGAAAAAGCAACCTTGTTGCTATCGTACAAGAACGAGTAATACATCATCAGCAAAGCAAGATCTTAAGCATCAGTTCCCTGGTTAGCATGCCATCATCCATGCCGGCATCGTCAACCCCCATCCCTTTCATATTATATTGTTGTAACAACAAAATGATTTGTTGAATACCCGTAAAGCCATATTGCCGCATCATCGTTTTGGCTGCCTGCACCGCAGCGGGATTCCGGTTATAAGCAATTGAAATGGCCTGATCCTGAACGGTTCCAGCACCGGCGAGCATATACAGCTTACTAAAAAAACTGTAAAGCGCAGCCGTCAGGTATGGTATGGGAGCAGCCTTGGGATTGGCTTCATAAAAGCGAACAATTTTCAAAACCGCTGCCGTGTTTCGGTTTGCCAGCGCAGCCTGCAATTCAAAAATATTATACTCTTTACTGATTCCGATAAACGACTCAATATCATCTTCTGTGACCGTTTGCCGGTCTTTCAGATTTATTTTTAGTTTTTCCAATTCATTGACGATCCTCGTCAGATCGTTCCCTATATGATCGGCCAGTAAGGAAATGGCTTTCGGACCGATTGACAAATCTACGGACTGGCAATACTGCTCGATCCAATCGGGAATCTGATTATCAAACACACCATCGGAATCTATGATTACCCCTTGTTTTTGAATCGTTTTGAAGAGCTTGGTTCGTTTATCGATTGATTTGCCTTTATATGCCAATATCAAAACCGTAGAGGGTGACGGATTTTCAAAATAGGATTCTAACTTTTCAAACCCATTCATCATTTGAGCCTCCCGAAGTACAACAAGCTGACGTTCGGCTTGCATCGGGTATCGCATGCAGGTATTCACTAAGGCTGTCCACTCGGTATCTTTCCCATACAAAACGGTTTGATTGAACGAACGATCTTGTTCGGGAATAATTAATTCGAGCGCCTGATCGACAAGGAGATCAATATAATAATGTTCCTCCCCTTGAAATATATATAAGGGCATGAAGGCTCCCTTTTTCCACTGATTGATTAGATTTGATACGTCTTTGTTCATAGTCACACAAATGGCAAATTAGGAACAAATAGGCTAATGAAACTCATTTTATTCCATGATGGCACGATTTTGGAAAGATAGGAACATCTATTATCTTCATTTAACTGCTTGCTGCTAGCAGGGCACCTTAAAAAGAATGCACATGGAAACAAACAAAAACGCCCATTTGGACGTCCGTAAATCATCTTGGAAAAATGTATTGCTGTGGTTTTTAGTGGTTGCATTATTAGCGACGTGGACTTACATGCTTTGGGATAAGAACCGGATCGAGGAGGATATCGTTGAACGTGATCAAATTATGCTGACCACCAATCAACAAAAGGATCAATTAATGATTGAATTGAAAGATGTGAGTGACAAATACGAAGCAGTTAAAAAAACGGGGCTTTCAAAAGATAGTGTTATCTATGCCCAAAACCGCGATATTCAGAAAAAAGCAGATGACATCCGAAAAAAACAGGATCGCATTGAACAAATACTCAAAAAACAAAATGCGACCGACGCCGAATTAAAAGAGGCGAAGGCCCTCATTGCCTCTCTAGAACAGGATGTTCGTACCTATGAAACTGAACTGCAGCGGCTTCAATCTGAAAATTTAGAATTGATTGCTGAAAATAAGCATGTAACAAAAAACTTAGACCAGGCTCAAAAAGAACTGACTACTTCTCAGTCTGTCATTTCCAAACAACAGGAAACCATTCAAATCGCATCGACATTGCATGCTTCTACGTTTGGCATTATTGGATTGCAAGAGAAAAAAGGTGGACGGGAAAAAGAAACCTCAACGGCCAAGCGGGTAGATAAAATTAGAATCAGTTTTATTATTGATGAAAACAAAATAACGACCAGTGGTCAAAAAGAACTTTTCATATCCATCAAGGACCCGCAAGGAAAGGCCATTACCGGTCCGGATGCCGGCAAGCTCTCACTCTATGACGGTAGCACGATTGACTTTACCCAGCAAGTAACGATTCAATATATTCAAAATCAAAGCCAGGCCGTCAGTTTCGATTGGCGTTCATCCGATGGTTTTTCAACGGGTGAATACCAAATTGAAGTTTACAACAACGGCTTTAAAATTGGCCAAGGCAAGGTATCCTTGAAAAGAGGCGGTTTTTTCAGATAATCAGAACAACGCCCGAACAGATGCTCTCCCAAGATGGATGGGCGCATTGATCTGCGATGAGCGTCCTTCGTATTGCATGGTACACTCAAGGTTTTTACCAATGACTTTTGTCCACTCCATCTGCCACGTCCAGTTTTTGCCGGGTCGCAGGCCTTCCAGCATCACGAATCCTACGGCTGAATTTTCGGAACCGGGTGCAGCGTTCCATTGGATTGTATTATTGGATACTTTGACCGTAATGGCATTGTTTTTTTTGCCATTGACACGAATATCAGCTACTATTCGGTATGCATTCAGCGTCAATGCCGAATCAAGCCGGTTTTTTTTCTGATCAATCACATAGCGAAAGGTGCATCGAAAATTTGTACCCCGTGTAATCACGAGCGAGGGCTCCAGCGTGTTCGTCCGAATCCGGTAGTTCCGGTTTTGAAAAGGCTGTCCCGTTGTGGTTAGCGACTGTTCTCCGCTGATACCTGAAAGCTGCCATTGTAGGTTTGGACGCAATCGAATCCGGATTTTTGATTCAACTTGTTCATCATTTCTTGTTTCAAAACCATAATTAAGGAATACTTTCTGCCGTCTTGTTTTTCGGGTGATTTCCAGTCCCCAACGAGCCTGATTACGATTGAAAAAAAAGCTGTGCGTAAAAAATCGACTAGC
>JBJTXG010000248.1:0-4317 GCA_046082125.1 Ferruginibacter sp.
TAACTTTCGATGCGAAGATGACTTTTAGGCACCTTCGTACCTCCTATCAAACTCGTCATTCCGCCGTCGCCTACCTTCGTGTATATCTTTATTGCCATGGTTTTGTGATTGCAGATGGTGAACAATCAATCCCTCAAATAGTTCGAAAATAATTACTTAGCCAATTTCTGTATTACGTTTGTCCGATTCTATGAGTCCATCCTTCAACCGAATGATTCGGCGGGCAAAAGATGAGATATCTTCTTCATGTGTTACCAGCACTACCGTATTCCCCTCTTCGTGAATTCTGGACAGCATCTGCATGATCTCATGCGAGGTTTTGGAATCGAGGTTGCCAGTTGGTTCGTCGGCTAAAATGATGGAAGGATTATTAATAAGTGCCCGCGCAATCGCCACGCGCTGGCATTGCCCGCCACTGAGTTCATTCGGACGATGACTCATCCTGTCTTTTAATCCCACTTTTTCCAAAACGGTCTCCGCACGCTGGGTTCGTTCTTTTCGGGAAACGCCACTGTATACCAACGGCAGGGCCACATTCTCGGCAGCTGTTAGTCTGGGTAAGAGATTGAATTGCTGAAATACAAATCCAATCTCCTGATTGCGGATCGAGGCGAGCTCATCATCATGCATCCGACTCACCTCGTTTCCGTTAAGGATGTACGTACCAGATGTTGGTGTGTCCAAGCAACCTAAAATATTCATCAGGGTTGATTTACCCGAACCGCTCGGACCCATCAGGGCCACATATTCATTCTTCAAAATCTGGGTGGTCACACCTTTTAATACCTCTAATTCATGATTACCCATGAAATAACTTTTTCGGATCTCGGCCAGTTGAATAACAGGTTCCATGATTGCTGGTTCGTTTGTGTTGCCATCCATTGGCAGTGACGCAAAAGTAACCGAATTGCTGCATCCGGCTCCTGATTTTCATAGGCCTGCATGAAAAATGCCATAGCGCTTCATTCAATCGCCTCCGATATTTGCTATCTTCGCGGCACGAAGGACATTATGGACCATCCTGTTTCAACCAACAACGCGAAAGGCGTTGTCATGAGTGGCATCCGGCCAACCGGTATGATTCATCTGGGCAACTATTTTGGTGCGATCCAAAATTATGTGCGGATGCAGGATGCTTACACCTGTTATTTTATGGTAGCCGACTTACATGCGTTGACTACCCATCCGGATACATCCACACTCCGTCAGAGCGTTCGACGCGTACTTGCCGAAAACATCGCCTGTGGTCTCGATCCGGAAAAGGTCGCTCTCTATTGTCAAAGCCATGTGCATGAAACGTCCGAACTGTATCTCTACCTGAATATGTTGGCCTACAAAGGCGAGCTTGAAAAAACCGTCACATTCAAGGAAAAAGCCCGACAGCATCCCGATAACGTGAATGCCGGCCTACTCACTTATCCGGTGTTGCAAACAGCCGATATTATCCTGCATCGGGCCAGTTTGGTTCCGGTAGGAAAAGACCAGGAACAACACCTGGAAATGGCTCGCCAGTTTGCTGCTCGTTTTAATCACCGATATGGTCCGGTTTTCCCTGAGCCACATGCATTCAATTTCAACAACGAGTTGGTAAAAGTACCAGGCCTCGATGGCAGCGGAAAAATGAGCAAGAGCGAAAATCTGAATGCCACGCTGTATTTCGCTGATGATGACGATACGATTCGTAAAAAAGTGATGAAGGCCAAAACGGACAGCGGACCAACCACCGAAAACAGTCCAAAGCCGGATTACATCGAAAATATCTTCCAACTGATGCGACTGGTTTCCTCCGAGGATACGATTCAGCATTTCGAACAAGCCTACAATCAGTGCAGCATCCGCTACGGCGATATGAAAAAACAACTAGCCGAAGACATGATTCGGTTCATGGCGCCTATCCGGACACAAACAAATGAGATTCTTGCCAACGACCAGTACCTAGCACACGTCATGCAAACCGGTGCCGAGAAAGCCCGCCAGAGTGCTCAAAAAACCATGAAGACCGTTCGCGAAGCCATTGGCCTGAACTATTATTGACCGGATGCGGAGGCAATGCGTAAATTCAATACATTCGTGCACACATAGAAGCCCGACAGATGCCAAAGAACAAAAAACCCAAACATATTGCTGTTGCCGGAAATATCGGAGCCGGCAAAACCACCCTCACCGAACTCCTTAGCAAGCATTATAAATGGATTCCGCAGTTTGAGGATGTAGACCATAATCCCTACCTGAACGATTTTTACGAAGACATGCCCCGCTGGAGTTTCAATCTGCAGATTTATTTTCTGAACACCCGCTTAAACCAATTGCTCGATATACAACGTGGCACAGAAACCGTTATCCAGGACCGCACCATTTTTGAAGACGCTAATATTTTCGCGCCCAATCTTCATGACATGGGCTTGATGGGCAAACGCGATTTTGAGAATTACTACCAATTTTATGAAACCCTCAAATCGATGGTGCAGCCTCCTGATCTGCTGATTTATCTGAAAGCCTCTGTACCAACCCTGGTTGGACAGATTCAGAAACGCGGACGTGAATATGAAGAAAACATCCGACTGGATTACCTGAAAAAACTCAACGATCTTTACAACAACTGGATCGATAACTACAAAGACGGCGCCTTGCTGATCATCGATGCCGATACGAATAAGTTTGCCGAAAATGAAGAACATTTCGGTGAGGTTATCTCGAAAGTAGATTCTACGTTATTTGGCTTATTCTGATGCTGACGCGCTTACTCGATCAGGTTATTTTTCATAGCATAGAAAACCAGTCCCACTGAATTTTTGACGCCGAAACGCTCCATGAGCCGGTCTTTGATTGATTCGACCGTGCGGGCGCTGATGCCCATTTTAGAAGCAATCTCTCCGGCGGTATGCTCCATGCACACGAGTGTGAGAACTTCTTTCTCGCGATCACTCAGCACAATCTCGGAGGTTAGTGTCGGGTTGAATTTTTGTTTGGCATAATTCTTTTTCAGCAGTATCCGATTTACAAACGGACTCAGGTAAAACCCATGCCTCGTTACATCCATGATGGCTTTTCGAATTTCGGCCGGATCGGTGCTTTTTAGCAGATAGCCCGCCGCTCCACAATCCATTAGATGTCCAACAAACCGATCATCTTCATACATGGTCAGGATGATCACGCGAATACCCGGATAAGTTTTCGTGATAGTTTTGGTAACGTCGATGCCATCTTTCATCGGCATTTTCAAATCACAAAGAATCACATCGGGCATGTGTTCCGGGATTTTCTGCAATAGCTCCTCACCGTTGGAGGCCTCCATTACGAATTTGATGTTGACATACGATCGCATCGACAACACCACACCTTTGCGGAATAACTGATGATCGTCGGCAATAGCCACGTTGATGATTCCCGGATTGCTCATTCGTTGCTAAAATTAAGCATAGATTCTGAATGAGGAAAACGGCCGTAATTAAGCCATTGTAGTTGACAGGGTTCGTGGAACTTCTACTGTCACTTTGAAATAGGTTTGACTGGGATCTATCTCAAAAAATATAAGCCCACCCAGTACGTTAATCCGACTGGCAATATTTTTTAACCCCAATCCCTGAGACTGATGATTCAGCCGTTCGAAATCGGCTTGCGTGATACCTTTCCCATCATGATGGATCCGGAAGTACAAATTGTTGCCGGATGCATTTTGGGTCAGATGAATAAAACCGGCATGGCTGTGTTTAAGCACGTTGTTGACCAGTTCCTGAATAACCCGAAAAACCAATAGCTCTTGTTCCACGGCGAGTCGTTCGCGGTAATCATGAAAGCGGGCACTGGCATTGATGGCGCCACTGCCACTGATTTTCTGAAACAGGTCGCTGGTGGCACTTTCTAACCCAAAGTTTTTAAGGGTAGGCGGCATCAGGCTATGACTAATGTTGCGGATAAGCAAAATAGCATCATCGATAATCTGTTTGGCACTGATAATGCTTTGCAATTGCTGCGCCTTCTCCTGATTGACCAGGTTTTCATTCAGGTATAAACGGGCGGTAGCCAGTAGCGGACCGGCATCATCATGCAAATCGGCGGCAATCCGCTGGCGCTCCTCCTCCTGAAAACGAATAGACGCATTTAACAAAACCTGTTGCTTTTCGGCCTCCAGCTTTTTCACATCCATTTGGTAGCGAATAACCTTGCGCTGATGAAAAATCACAAATACGATAATCGCCACCGCCAAGGTTAACATGCCTAAGGTGCCAATAAACATCAGCCTCGATATGCCCGCCGAATCAATCTCCAAAAAAATCATAGGTTTTAACGTTGGTTAGGTGGTATTGAATCTAATTG
>JBJTXG010000249.1:0-3209 GCA_046082125.1 Ferruginibacter sp.
GTAAAAGGTAACATCCTTCAGCAGGAACGCATGGCATACAATGAGTCCAAATCAAAAGAAGATTCATTGCTGCATCAAACCAATTTTGAGAAGGCGAATAAAGAACTGATTGCTTATCGAAATGACATCATCGAAAATCAACCGAAGTCGATGATGGCGTTAATGCTCAAAACCATGTATGAGCCGGATATTCTAATCAAAAATCCAAAAACACGGCAGGATACCATCGACAATTACCAGTATTTCAAAAAACATTACTGGGATGGCGTTACATTCATGGATGAACGTGTGATCCGCACTCCGTTCTTTATACCCAAGTTCGAACGCTATTATCGCGATGTTTTGCTTCAAGTGCCCGACACATTGATCGAGGATATTGATTATCGCTTGTTGTTTGCTCGAAATAACAATGAGGTATTCAAGTTCATGATTAACTGGTTTACCGATGAATACATCAGTCCTAAAATAATGGGTCACGATGCGATCTATGTGCATCTTTTTGAAAAATACCACAGCAAAGGCCTTTCGCCTTGGTTGAATGAGAAGCAAATGAAAACCGTAACCGATCGCGCTTACATGGTTATGAGTAATCTGATCGGCGCACCGGCTCCGCCCCTGGATATGCTCAGTACCGATGGGAAAATGCGGCCACTGCTGGATGAAAAAGCATCTTATATCCTCGTCGTTTTCTGGGATCCAACTTGCGGCCATTGCAAAGAGGAAATCCCGCGCATCGATTCTATTTACCGCGCCAGCTGGAAACGCCGGGGCGTAAAGATCTACTCGGTACTTTCCGACAACACCAAAGAAATCGAATGGCGTAAATACCTCATTGAACATAATCTGAAAGACTGGATCAATGTGTATGAAACCAAGGCCATGGAAGACCAAGTCAACCTGGAAAAGCGACCTGGCTTCCGTCAATTGTATGATGTGATTCAAACACCAACGATCATGCTGCTGGACAAAGACAAAAAAATCATTGGAAAAAAACTGGGTATCACACAAATCAACGAGCTGCTGGAGACTCGCTGGCGAAAAGAACAGTAAACACCACTGCTCGCCTGACTCTTTTCTTACCAAAACACTGTCTTATGAAATCCTGTACGCTTTTTCTTTTTTGTCTTTTATTGGCTCAGACACTAAGTGCCCAAACCCTTATCACTGTGGGTAAACAAGCCATTAGTAAAGATGAATTTCTGCGGGCATACAATAAAAACAGGAGTACAGAAACCGACCGTGGTCAGTCTGTTCGCGATTATGTAGAACTGTATGCCAGCTTCAAGCTTAAAGTGCTCGAAGCACGTTCGATGGGGTTAGACTCCACCGAACAACTCAAAGCTGACTTGGATAATTTTCGTCGCCAGGTAGAAGAAAATTACCTGCATGATGCGACTGCGTTTGAACAACTATTGAAACAAGCCGCCGAAAGAAGCCAGCAAGATCTGCATTTGATTCGGTACAGTATTCCGGTAGAAGACGGGCTGTCTCCTTCGGATACGCTTTCCCGTTATAATGCCATCAATGATTTTTATGAAGCTGCAAAGCCCACCGAAAATTTAAAAATAAAAAACCTCGATCCATCCATTAAAAAGGTGGATATGGGGTTTATCACGGTATTTTCACTACCGTATGCCATAGAAAATATCGCATATCAACTGCAAAAGGCCGAGATGTCAAAGCCTTATCGCACCAAAAACGGGTGGCATGTTTTTCAATTAGTATCGAAAAGACCGTCTGCCGGAAAATGGAAAGTTGCTCAACTGCTTTTCAGTGCACCGGCGGATGCCGACGAAAAAACAAAACAACGTGCCGCCTCACTGGCCGACTCGGTGTATGGTTTGTTAATGAAAGGTGTTGATTTTTCCGCATTGGTAAAAACATACAGCGATGATAAACTGACCTATTTGAACGGTGGCGAATTGCCTGAGTTCGGTACGGGAAAATATGACGCGGCCTTCGAACAACCGGTTATGGCTATTTCCAAAGATGGCGAATACTCGAAACCATTCCAAACGACTTTTGGCTGGCATATTGTGCGTCGGATATCCGTCACACCCACGCCGGCTTCCCCATCTGATGAGGGGTTGCGGTTTGATTTGAAACAAAAGCTGTTACAAGACAATCGCCTGCTGCCTGCTAGGGAGCGGTTTGCCAATGACGTGATAGCTCGCATCGGGCTCAAGTCGGCTTCTTCATCGATTCGTGCTGCCTGTATCCGCACAGGTGATTCCATATTCAACGACCCTGCCTCAGTGAACCTAATCGATCATCCGCTCAACAACACGAAGGTGTTGACTTTCAAAAAAGGAGTGATCAAGGGCGACGACTGGATCCGTTTTGTGAGTGATATCCGTGCTAATCCGGAAACGTACAAAAACGAAATGGCGACTGAATTATGGGATCAGTTTATGCGTCGCAAAGCGATGGATTATTATCGTAGTCATCTCGAAACCTATAATACTGAATTTGCTGCGCAGGTGCAGGAATTTATTGAGGGCAATATGTTGTTCGACATCATGGAACGAACAATCTGGTCGGTGGCTGCATCCGACACAGCGGCTTTACGTGCGTATTACACCGCCCATCGAGAACAATATCGCTGGGATGCCAGCGCCGATGTGATCTTGATGAATGCAATTTCCGAATCGGCGGCGAAGGACGCGATGAATGCCATGCAATCCGGAAAACACTGGATGACCATCATCGAACAAAAACAAGGAGAGACTCAAGGCGACAGCAGCCGGTTTGAATTGACACAAATAGTAGAAACGCCCGGTGCCCAACCCGGTGATTTTTCTGCCATTCAAAAAAATGTCGATGGTACTGCCAGTTTTGTGCAGTACATCCGTTTTTATCCGAAGGGGGATATTCGCAGCTTGGACGATGCGCGTGGACTGGTCATCAACGACTATCAAGGGGAGCTTGAAAAAAAATGGGTAGCCACTCTCCGGAAAAAATATCCGGTCAAGGTGCAGGAATCCGTTCTTCAATCCATCTTACGACCGTAATCTGAAAGGCGGTTCAACTAGTTTCGATTATTTATAAGACTGGCAGCTGGTTTCAGTCCATTATGGGAATGTGATTATTCTCTTTACGTAGCAATACCTATTTTCTTTATTTAAAAAGGGGTTATTGTCGATGAACTATACGATAAACGCTAACTATGTGTTAATAAATCGTGACATCCTTGTTCAACGGCCATCATA
>JBJTXG010000250.1:0-2062 GCA_046082125.1 Ferruginibacter sp.
GCTTTTACAAACGCGGCCAACCGGGCCGACGTGCGTGTAATCAGCATGAGTATGGGTAAAATGACAAGCAGTTCGCAATTGAGCGATGCGATTCGTTATGCGTATGGAAAAAACAAATTGATTTTCTGTGCGGCCGGTACATCATTCAGCTGGACCAGTGGATGGTATGGCGTGATATTCCCCGCCTGGATGACGGAAGTCAATGCGGTCACTGGCGTAAAAGACAATAATTTCAATACCACATGCGGCTCATGTCACAGTGGATCAGAAACTGATTTCACGGTTGTCATGGAACGTGCTGCCGATAGTGAAAATCCACTGTCATTGGCTATGAGTGGAGATGCGCCATCCACTGTTGGTGGATCGTCAGTAGCTACAGCCACGGCAGCCGGTATTGCAGCGCTGGTTTGGAGTAAGTTCCCCACCTGGACGCGCGATCAGATATTAAATAAACTGATCACCACCAGTGCCCGTTACCCGACACGGAGCAGTTCATTGGGTTGGGGCAACCTAAATGCCGACGCGGCAACGAACTAACGATCCAATCGGTTCATCCGTATCAAATGCCGTATTTTGCAAGAAATACGGCATTTGTGTTCATCGACTACCCAGCCACGTCACCTTCCATCCGCCGGCATAATGACCGGGATGAAGTTTTTTGCGCGGTTCGCCGCCGCTGGTATAAGTGTACGCCCGAAGAATGGGTCCGGCAATATTTTTTGTTATACCTGATTGAAAAGAAGGGGTTGTCACCCTCGCGCATGGCGGTTGAAAAAAGCATTACGGTTTCGGGTAAACGAAGACGATTTGATGTTGTGGTGTATGACGACAATTTTGTTCCGTGTATATTGGTTGAGTGCAAAGAGCCCGCGGTTGAGCTGACAGAAACGGTGTTGCAGCAAGTATTACAATATTACTCGGTTGTACAGTCGCGTTATTTTATAATAACCAATGGTGCGCAAACCATGGTTTTCCTCAGACAGGCTCATCAAGTCGAAGTCGTTGATCAATGGGATTTCTAAAAAAAGCCATCCAATCGGACGGCTTTTTTTATTCGATCAGCATGATGCATTATGGGAAGATGCCCAGTTCCGCATAGCTAGTGGCTACTTTATTGATCGCACTCACGTAAGCGGCTGTACGCATATCAGGGATGCTTGGGTTGGCTTTCCAGATGTCCATGATTTCGCGAGTGGCGGTGATCATGGTTTCTTCGAGACCGCTATGTACAAGATCGTGTTCATCTGGCCCATGCTGAATCTGAGCACGCTCGGCATCATTAACAGCTTTACCAGTAAGATGCTCCATTTGTGTGAGGATGCGTGTATTCATGTTTTCAGTGAAACGTTTTTCCATCCGTCCGTAACGTACATGGCTGAGATTTTTCAGCCATTCGAAATAGCTTACGGTTACACCGCCGGCATTCAGGTACATGTCCGGAACACAAAGGATACCTTTTTGAATAAAAATTTCGTCAGCCTCCGGTGTACACGGTCCGTTGGCCGCTTCACCAATAATTTTTGCGTTTATGCGCGGCGCATTTTCGCCATTAATGACATTTTCCAAGGCAGCCGGAATCAAAATATCACATGCCATTTCCAGGGCATCTGAATTTTTGGCGAGGTTGGTAGCACCGGGGAAGTTCAGAATGGAACCGGTTTTTTTACGATGTTGGAATACCTCGTCCTCATTGAGTCCATCTGGATGATAGATGGCTCCTTCATACTCGGCCAGTGCGATGATTTTAGCGCCGGCTTCGCGGAAAAATTTGGCGCTGTGGTAACCCACGTTGCCTAGTCCTTGCACGATCACGGTTTTGTCTTTCACCCCTACAGATAATCCGAGTTTGGTCATCACATCTCCCATGTTACAAACTTCGCGGATACCGAAGAAAACACCGAGGCCGGTAGCTTCCGTGCGGCCGCGCACACCACCTTGCGTAACCGGTTTTCCAGTCACACAACCGGCGGCATCAATTTCGCCGGGTTTCAGGGATGCGTAGGTATCAACGATCCAGGCCATTTCACGGGCGCCGGTGCCATAATCAGGGGCCGGCACATCG
>JBJTXG010000251.1:0-8837 GCA_046082125.1 Ferruginibacter sp.
GGGAAATTTTTGATTACCTGGAGTGTGGGCGTTGCGGTTGTATGCAGTTGATGAAGGTTCCGGCGGATCTCAGTAAATATTATCCGAACGATAACTACTATTCGTTTCATCTTAAGCTCGATGTTCGAAAAAAAGCAGATCCGTTGCGTAAAGTCAAATCTTCGTATTTGCTGTATGGCCAACACCCGATTGTAGGAAGGTTGCTGTCGATTGGTTACCCCATACCGGATTACTATCAATGGATGAAACATACCGGTGTACAGTATGATGATGCGATCCTGGATGTGGGAACAGGCAATGGAAGCTTGTTGCTCAATCTGTTTAAAATCGGTTTCACCAATCTCACCGGCATTGATCCGTTTATTGAAAAAGAACAACAATACGGTTCTATTCAAATTTTTCGAAAAGATATTTATCAGGTAGATAAAAAATACGACCTGGTGATGTTGCATCATGCCTTTGAACACATGGACGAACCTCTGAAGGTTTTGAAGCAACTGAAAGCCATCACACAACCCAATCATTATATCATCATCCGGATTCCATTGATGCAGATGTATGGATGGAAAACCTACGGGTTGAATTGGGTGGGCCTCGACGCGCCTCGACACATCTATATTCATACGATCGATAGCATGAACATCTTAGCGAATCAAGCCGGACTGGCGATAAAAAAAATCGAATTCGATTCGGGACCTTACCATATGTGGGCTAGCGAACAATACAAGCGTGATGTAGCGTTGATGGAACCAACGTCGTACGAGGTGAATAAACAAACGACGTTTTTTACCAAAGACGATATGCAGGCCTACAAAACCATTGCCCATGAAACCAACCAGACCGGTCAGGGCGATCAGGCCGCTTTTTATTTATATAATCCGTCGGAGTCATGAAACAACTTTTAACCACACGTATTGTACTCACCGCTTGTTTGATGATGAGTGGTTGGTTATCTGCACTTGCGCAATGCGCCATGTGCACCAAAACGGCGTCGCAACTGGGAGAAAAACCAGCCGAAGGCATGAACAGCGGTATAATCTACCTCATGCTGGCACCCTTGGCGATTATGGGTGTGATTGCTTATCGCTGGTGGAAAAATCGGGGTGCGGAATAATTGTTCCTGTTCATTGCTAGTCTTGCATGTCCTCTAGTAATTTATACAAATTCCGCTCTGTTGTTTTTTTGATCGTCTCCAATAACAACGCCTTACTCAATCCCTCCATACGTTTTTTCTGAATCAATGTCCATAGTTTTTCAGCAAGTAACAAATCACGCAAATCATTTTTTTCTTTGACGAGGAGCACTTGCTCAATGGCCTGGTACAGAATATCAATGCCCTTTTTTTCTGAGGCTATTGTTTGAACAACCGGAATCTCGATTTGCTTGCGGGCATAGGCGGGCGCCAGCATCTGTCTTAGATTGTTCATGAATGTATCGGCACCAGGCCGATCGGCCTTATTCACTACAAACACATCTGCGATTTCCATCAATCCGGCTTTCATGGTTTGAATGTCATCGCCGGCTTCAGGCACAATGGCAACCACGGTTACATCGGCTAGTCCGGCGATCTCCACTTCGCTTTGTCCGACCCCAACGGTTTCCACTAAGATCACATCAAACACGGAGGCCTTGAGCACATCGGTGATTTCAATGACTTTGGGGTTTAGTCCACCCAGCGAACCCCGGCTGGCCAGCGAGCGGATAAACACCCTTGGATGATTGTACCAATGACTCATCCGGATGCGGTCGCCCAATAAAGCGCCCCGGTTAAACGGCGAGGAGGGATCAATGCAGATAACCGCTATTTTTTTTCCCTGGCCCACATACTGCTCAATCAAGGCATCCGTGAGGGTGCTTTTTCCGGCACCGGGCGGACCAGTAATGCCAATGACGGGTATGGGTGCAAGCGTAAGCGAAGGCAGAAACGTCTCATACCCGGGCACTTCATTCTCAACCAATGAAATCGTTCGCGCCAGCGACTGCACGTCACCGCGGATCAACCCGTCTTGTAATGAATCCCACATACCGCAAGTTACCGCAAACATTCAATCCCAACGCGAGGTGCCGAAAGTTTGTGTCGCTGTTTTTATTTAGTTTCTTTGCCAAAACAACCGACTTTGAGGCATACAGGTATTTCGGTAGTCATTCCCAATTACAACGGTGTCAACTTGTTGCCCGACGTCTTGCCGTGTTTATATGCGGCACTCAAACAAACCGGATTACCCTATGAAGTGATTATCAGTGATGATGCCTCCACCGATGAATCGGTGCACTATATCGAATCCTATCATCCGTCGGTCGTATTGCTGAAAAACAAAACCAACCGTGGTTTCGGTCCCACCATCAACGAAGGCATCAGGATCGCCCGGTACGATTGGGTGCTGCTGCTGAACAGCGATGTGAAACTCGAGCCCGATTATTTCACCTATGTCTTGCCCCATTTTGACGATCCGGATTGCTTCGGTGTAATGGGGCGAATCATTGGATGGGATAACGAGAAGATTCAGGACGGCGGAAAATACCCGCTCTCTCACGGCGTTAAAATTAAAACCTCCGAAAATTACATACCGCTTGACCCCGATAAAGCCGGCGTTTTATTCTCTTTTTATCTGTCCGGTGCGAATGCACTTCTTGATCGTGACAAAATACGGGCACTGAACGGCTTTGATGATTGTTTTGCGCCGTTTTATGTAGAAGATGTGGATCTGTCACTGCGTGCCTGGCGTGTGGGCTGGACCTGCCACTATGAACACCGGGCCGTTTGCCGGCATCAAACCTCCGCCACGATTCGCTCGAACAACCAAAAAAATAAAGTGCGCCGGATTTATTACCGGAACAAATGTTTGCTACATTTCCTGCATCTGACGGGCTGGCGAAAATCAGTGTGGTACATACAACTGCTCGGAGAAGCATTGATTAAACTCCTGACCGGTCAATGGTATTACCTGTCGGCCATTTCGGATTTCATGCAACACAAACAAGCCTGTCGGAATTCCATAGAGAACCTCCGGCAATTGGCTGAAAAAACAGGACATTTGTATTCCTACCCGGAAGTTGTTCAACGAATCAAACAACATCTTTCCGGTAAAGCCATCAACCGATTCTGAAAACATTTGTCCGCATGCTGCTGAACGAAAAACCGCTGATTTCCGTCGTGATGGCTGCGTATAATGGTGAGGCGTTCATTGCCCAGCAAATTGAATCCATTCGGGCACAAACGTACACCAAGTGGGAATTGATCATTGTTGATGATGCCTCCACGGATCAAACAGCTGAAATTGTCCGCAACCTGATGAAACAGGATGCGCGCATCCGGTTGATCGTGAATACACAAAACATCGGAGTAAATCGTACGTTTGAAAAAGCGATATACATGGCGGCCGGTTTGTTTGTTGCCATATCCGATCAGGATGATCTATGGCGAAACGATAAACTGGACATCCTGCTTTCGTTGTTTACCGATGACCGCGTGACGCTGGCCCACGCACCGAGTATTCGTTTCCGTGAGCAGCCACCAAAAACCATTCGCCAATACGATGCGCGTATCCCGCTCACCGGGCAACACCCCGAGCAATGTTTATTCTTCAATACCATTGCCGGACACCAGGTGCTTTTCCGAAAATCAATCTTATCGAACCATACAAGCATCCCGGATGACATCTTCTACGATTGGTGGTTGGTCATGCAGGCCTCGATCCACGGCGAATTGCGTGCTAGTCGAGAAGTGCTTACCTACCATCGCATCCATGAACAAAATATTACACTGGGAAAAAAAGACGAAAAAAAGCAAACCCGATCAAAAGCCATCGAACGCTTGCGAGCGATCTCAGTGTTTATTAAAAAGGCAGGTCTGCCAACCCACACCATGGCCCTTGCCCAACAACTCAGTGATCAACTGGCCAACATGGAAACAAAACGCTTTTCCATTTGGTTATTTTTCTTTTTATATAAACACCGCGCTACCTTTTTCTTTTTTAAAAAGAACCGATTTCCGTTTGTAAGCCGACTTAAAATGAGTTACCGAATGTCTTGGGCCATATGACAGCAAGACGTATCCATATCATCCTTCCGTTTCCGGTAACCAAGCCGGTTGGTGGCGCTAAAATCATGTATGAGTATGCCAATCGGCTGGCCGCGCGTGGTCATCGGGTGCATATTTTTCACAGCATCAAACGACCTTTCAAAAAATCAGCCACGCCGGTGTGGATCAAACAATGGCTGTTTGCCCTGCGGGGTGTGGCGAGACCACGCTGGTTTCCGTTGGATGCGCGCGTTCAATCTACGATCGTGCCTGAAATCACCGACCGGTACCTCCCCGATGCAGATGTTGTTTTGTCGACCTGGTGGCAGATGGCTTTTGCCATTCATGCCCTTTCGCCGTCTAAGGGTAAAAAATTCAATCTGATTCAGGATTACGAAGTGTGGGCTGGGCAAACCGATAACGTACATGCAAGTTATGCACTGCCTATTCAACACCTGGTAATTGCTCGATATTTACAAGACCTGGTTTTTGAAAAAACAGGTGTGCGGCCAATCCATATTCCCAACGCCATCGATCAGCATCGGTTTAGCTTAACCAACCCGATTGAAACGAGAGCGCCGCTGTCAATCATCATGCTTTACTCGAAAGAGCCGCGCAAAGGATCCGATTATGGCATACGGGTATTGGAACGACTCAAAGAAACGGTTCCAATATTGCATGTGGTATTATTTGGCGTTTACCCGTGTGGTGAAAATATACCTTCCACCTTCGACTATCATCAACGCCCAAACGATTTGGCTGCTTTATATAACCAATCAGCTCTTTTTGTTTCACCGAGTCTGGGTGAAGGATGGGCCTTGCCACCGGCCGAGGCCATGGCCTGTGGTTGTGCGGTGGTTTGTACACGCATTGGAGGTCACCTGGATTATGCCGCAGACGAACAAACCGCTCTGTTGTTTGAACCCGGCAATGAAGACGACATGTACCGGGCGATTGAACGCGCTTTGAACGACCAGCTTTTACGTGAACGTATTGCCAGGCAAGGAAATACCCTGATAACCACCTCGTTCAGCTGGAATCGGTCGGTTGATATGCTGGAAGACCTTTTTTACTGATTATGAGGGCATTTTCGAGCCGTCTTGTTCCGATGAAAATCCTTACTTTTATTAAAGACATCAAGTCCATATCGATGATACTCGGTATGTTCATGAATACGGTTTATACTTACCAAAAGAAATAATACAACATGAACAAGCTGGTATGTTCTTTATCGTTCGTTTTGTTTTTTTTGATTAGTGCATGCAGTGAATCTGACCACACATCACCCAAGGAGAGAAACAAGGCCACAGCCGACACGGTTACATCGGTTGACGATGCAGTATCAGCCCCGGATACCAATCAAATCGTTTATCCCGACATAACAGTTCTTGCTTATGAACGAACCGATATTCTCTATGATACAGAAGGCTGGCCGGTTGAGCCAGGCACCGTTCGTGTTATAAAAGACTTTCAGAAAAACAAGGTGTATCGCCTGAAAAAAGCATCGGATTATCTTCAAAAACTAGAAATCAGCGGCCAATCTGAACAAATCACCATTCAGTTTTTTGATGGCGATCGTAATCGCTTACATGAAGAAAAAAACATCACCCTCAACGGTAAAAAAATATATACATCATCCGATCCCTTCGGACATCACAATGCAGGATATCAGGAATGGATGCATGGCACCATTGCCATAAAAATTCTATTCAAAGAGGCTGTAATTTTTGAGGGATTGATTATCAAAAAATAGCCCAACGTACACTAGGGAGACTGGATTTGTACGGATTGCGTCATAGTTTCATCGGCTGATACAACCCGAAGAATATAAAGTCCGGGCCGATAGGCTGCTACAGGAATCAAAAGAATGGATTGACTGGTTACTGTTTGATAAATCGTTCGTCCCAACGGATCTACCAATTGAATTGTCCGTTTTTGAACAGATTGTTTGGTAAAATCAATAGTCAAATAATCGGTCGAAGGATTCGGATAAATATGTATAGCTGATGTGCGTTTGTTGCTCAAATGCACAATACGACTATATATAAATTGTCCATCCAAATCCTCCTGTCGAATACGGTAATAGGCCATGCCTTTAGGAACCTGTTGATGAATGAATTGAAAAACAGATTGATTGGGGTCGGTGACCGACACCGATCCGATTGATTGCCATTGTTTGGTGTCTTTGCTATACTCAACATTGAATAAGGCCGCGTTAACCATTGGCGTGGCTACCCGCCATTGAATTTGTGCATCTTGGTTGGTTTTCATGCTGGCAGAAATATCCAGAAAGCGAACCGGCAAGGCTCCTATTCCAAATGGAGTGGGTTCGTTTTCACCGGTTTCGTTGGCGTTGCCATTTTGGTTTGGATCAACCAACGATTCGGTACCATTGTTGGAGGTATCCGTAACCGTTAGAATAGACGTAAGGGAAGCAGCGCCTATATCTGCCCGCGTTACCGCTCGGTTCAGATAGGTGATCTGCGGCTGTATATTGGTAACCCGGCAATTGATCCGGATGGTTGCAAAATAATTTGTACTGTTGTTGATTCGATTGGGTAAGGTTTGCGCATTGGCCAGTAATGAGGTTACGGTTGTTCCGTTATATGACGGATTGATAGATAAGCCAGCACTATTTGATCCGGCCACAAAACTAGCGGTCACGTTCGACACGTTACCGGCACCGAATGTAGCGGCCAGGTCATCCTGCAGCTGGAGGTTATTCAAGATCACATTACCCATATTCCGAACATACAATTCGTAGACCAGGTCGTAGGTATTGCTGTTCACGGCTGCTGCACCCACCAGACGTTTGGTGCAGCCGATCGAAGGGGATATGCTGGTATTGTCAACCGGTGAGTTGCCCACCTGGAAAGGTTTTTCGGTGCCCAGTGCACCGGTGATGATATTGTAATCAAAATAATAGCAGTTCGTTTGAAAGTCGTTGCCTGCCAGTTCCAGCACACCATTCAGGTAAGCGATGCCGTAACAGTCTTTGGGCACATTCGTAAGAAAGGTAGCGGTAGCCGACGTGGTGCCGCTGTAATTGGTGATTTCATATAGTTTAGAGGGACTTCCCAACACGGCAAACAGGCGGCCGTTGGGCAGAATACATAAATCACCACTCGAAATGGTGCTTGGAAAATTACCGGCCGGGAACTGCAGTACCCGGGTATTGATTACTTGTCCGGTATTTACATCAAACTTATCGAAATTACATTGCCCGGTGGAGGGATTATAATTGGAAAAAGACCAGAGGTCGCCGTTATTGTCGAACTCAAAATTATTGGATACATAATTATATGCGTACGTTGGGTTCACCGGTATGGTGGCGGGGCAGCCGATCGATCCGGGCAGTCCTACATCCAACACCCAGATGTTGGTTTGTGTACCGGTGCGGATATCGGCGATATACACCTTGTTGTTTTCCGGATTGTATGCAACAAATACCGCAAAGTAATTGGGCATTTGATTTTGCAGATTACAATTGGCGATCAGTGCTGGGGTTGTTGCCAGCGGGTCCTTAATCATCGAAAAACTGGGCAGGTAGGTGGGTCCGCAGGTACTGCCGCCAAAGTTGATTAACAAGGAGCGCTGTGCACAAAGCGGTTTTAAGTTTACAGACAGTAAAAAGGCAAAGAATAATACCAATCGAAATTGCAGCATACACTCATTTTGAAAATTTGTTAGCCAACTCTACAATATAAGCGCCGACTGATCTGTTTGATATCTTAAAAAACGAATTTAAGGCTTATAATAAAAATGACTTGGGAGAGTTTGCTACTATTGAGTACAAGCATTATACTTCATTATCACTGGTTTCCTCTGTTTCTTCATTATCAGCCACATCCTCTTTGTCTGTTTCCCCACTATCTGCTGTGTCTTCATCCCGCTGTATTGTCTTCTACCAAACCATCATCAGAATTAGACGAATTAGACTTGAACAGTAATAGCAAACCAAAAACAGCAACAAAAACGAGTTTGCCGCCGAATTTATTCCAAAAGGACAATGGAAAATCATCGGGTAAATTCACGCCGGCTGATTTGCTTAGCTCTTCAAGTTTTGCGCGATCAAGATCAACGTAGTAGGCGTCCGAGATATATCCGCACCACTCTATATCGTAATTCCAAACCGGAATAAAAAATATCGTTACCTGCTTGTAACGAAATCCGGCATCGACAAAATACCCGTCTGAGCTTTTGAAATCATAGGTGTTTGGAAAATCTTCAACTTTTTCAATCGTTTCACCCCCCCAAGTAAAGAAAACTGGTTTTTTTGCCTGAGCCGTACCGATAACGCAAAGAAAAAAACAAACCACTAATAGCTTTTTCATACAATAATATTTTATTCGTTTATGATTGAACGAATATATACAATTATTGCAATTCAACACAAAGATCTATTCATTTTTTTAGTAGCATTGGCGTCACTGCCACAAGTATTTTTTCTGGTATTTGAAAATCAATCCGGCTGAGAGTCGGTTGGTTTGATTCGTATACTCATAGCGCATGTCGAATTTCAAACGGCCAATCAATTTTATTTCCGTGCCCAGTATACCGCCATACCCAACTTCGTTAACTACATTTATAGTTGGTCCGGCATACAGCTTTAACCAATCGGGTGTTTTTTTACAGAGAACCTGTTGCACAAAATTCAGGTGCAGGCCCCAGATTTCATTTTCAGCACCAAACTCATGTGTATTTCCAATTTTCAGTTTTATCTTCCCACGATTGTGCGTATTTCGTAATTGAAATATTTGACACATCACAATCACAGGCATTTTTAGATGTTTAAAATTCAGGCAAGTCTATACAT